>JBBRCW010000001.1:0-84546 GCA_038204535.1 Chitinophagales bacterium
GATTTACCGGCTACCAATTCAAATAACTGGCAGCTTACAGGTACTTTTTCTGATTATATTAGAAGTGAAAATACAGGGAAGGCCTACACACATATTGACATTTTAGACGATGCGGGTTTAGTTATAGCACGGTTTAATTTAAGACAGAGTTCAATTAGCGGTTACACCGATCTGCAAATTAATGGTGCCAACTTCACAACGCAATACTACAAGATCATAGAGGATTTACTTGCCAAACATCAGCCTTTTAAAATGGCCTATAATAACGGAACCTTTACATTCAGTTACACTAATTATACAGGCACATCAACAACACTGGTTAACCCAGGTGCAAACCCAATGAAGCCAGCTAAATTGGTTATAGAATTTAAAACAAATAATCCTGCTGATAAAGGAGATCGGTATATAAACTTATCGGATTTAAAATTTAATGCTAATATTCCTGCGGCAAGTGCAACACCTGCCTTGCCCTGTACCAGCACTGGTGGTCTTAACTGGGATTATTGGTCGAATGTGACCAATACAAGTATTTCATCCATTCCGCTTTCAAAAACACCCACAGAAAGTAAAATACTAACCTCTTTTACCACCCCTGTTGATTTTGCCAATTATTATGGTGCAAGAACCCGGGGGTATATCTGCCCTCCTGTTTCAGGCATTTATACTTTTTTTGTTTCGGGCGATGACAAAGGGGAATTATGGCTCAGTACTTCAGATAATCCAGCGTTAAAGCAAAGGATCGCCTTCTTCGACGATTGGACGAGTTATATGCAATACACCAAATATGCAACACAAAAATCCATTCCCATCAGTTTGGTGGCAGGGCAAAAATATTATATTGAGGCATTGCATGTTGAAGGGCATAGTGGCGATAATTTATCCGTTGCCTGGACCTTACCAGACGGAACCTTTCAGGCTTCCATTCCCGGTACATCACTTATACCCTTTACACCGGTGGTTATTCCCAATAAATTACCATCAGTTACCATTAGTTCTCCTTCCGATAAAAGTGTATTCAATACAGGGGAGAATCTGACTATTAAGGTGAACGCTTCCGATGTTGATGGCTCAGTAAGT
Organism: Chitinophagales bacterium; assembly: GCA_038204535.1. GTDB lineage: Bacteria > Bacteroidota > Bacteroidia > Chitinophagales > Chitinophagaceae > Segetibacter. The sequence goes on from JBBRCW010000001.1 coordinate 1,078, forward strand.
AAAGTGTTATTATATATAAATAATGCTTTAGCGGGCACCGATCTTGCAGCACCTTACGAATTTGCTTTTAATACCAGCAAGGCAGGCGTCTATAACCTGATAGCCACCGCCTATGATGATAAAGGCGATTTCAGTAAATCTTCAATTATTCAAATTACAGGTAATATTCCTGCAGCGAGTGCAACAACTGCATTGCCCTGTACCGGCACTGGTGGTGTTAGCTGGGAATATTGGTCGAATGTGACCAGCACCAGTATTTCATCCATTCCGCTTTCAGCCCCACCCACAGAAAGCAGAATACTTAGCTCGTTTACCACTCCTGTTGATTTTGCCAATTATTATGGTGCAAGAACCCGGGGGTATATCTGCCCTCCTGTTTCAGGCATTTATACGTTTTTTGTTTCGGGCGATGACCAAGGGGAATTATGGCTCAGTACTTCAGATAATCCAGCGTTAAAGCAAAGGATCGCCTTCTTCGACGATTGGACGAGTTATATGCAATACACCAAATATGCAACACAAAAATCCATTCCCATCAGTTTGGTGGCAGGCCAAAAATATTATATTGAGGCATTGCATGTTGAAGGGCATAGTGGCGATAATTTATCCGTTGCCTGGACTTTACCAAACGGAACCTTTCAGTCTTCCATTCCCGGTACATCGCTTATACCATTTACATCAGCGGTAATTCCCAATAAATTACCGTCAGTTTTCATTAGTTCTCCTGCCGATAAAAGTGTTGTCAATATAGGAGAGCAGTTGACTATTAAGGTGAACGCTTCCGATGCCGATGGCTCAGTAAGTAAAGTGTTATTATATATAAATAATGCTTTAACGGGCACCGATCTGACTGCACCCTACGAATTTGCTTTTAATACCAGCAAGGCAGGCGTCTATAACTTGGCAGCCACCGCCTATGATAACAAAGGCGATTCCAGTAAATCTTCAATTATTCAAATTACAGTTAATATTCCTGCAGCGAGTGCAACAACTGCATTGCCCTGTACCGGCACCGGCGGTCTTAACTGGGATTATTGGTCAAATGTGACCAATTCTAGAATTTCATCAATCCCGCTTTCAAAAACACCCACAGAAAGTAAAATACTAACCTCTTTTACCACCCCTGTTGACTTTGCTAATTATTATGGTGCAAGAACCCGGGGTTATATCTGCCCTCCTGTTTCAGGCATTTATACGTTTTTTGTTTCGGGAGATGACAAAGGGGAATTATGGCTCAGTTCCTCAGATAATCCAGCGTTTAAACAAAGGATCGCCTTTTTCGACGATTGGACGAGTTATATGCATTACACCAAATATGCCACACAAAAATCCAGTCCCATCAGTTTGGTGGCAGGCCAAAAATATTATATTGAGGCATTGCATGTTGAAGAGCATAGTGGCGATAATTTGTCCGTTGCCTGGACCTTACCAAACGGAACTTTTCAGTCTCCCATTCCCGGTACTTCTCTAATTCCATTTACGCCGGATGTAAACAAATCAAGCCAATCGAGAGAAACCGCCGAACAAACAATTCAGTCAGACTCAGAGGGGGCTAAAGTTTCAAATCCTAAAATAGCTTTTGCGGAGCTGCAGCTGAAAACATATCCTAATCCATTTAAAAGCACCTTATTTATTGAGTGTGGTATTCCGGAAAATGGTCAGTACCTCGTTCAAATATTTAATATGCAGGGAGTGTTAATTAAAAATGTTTATAATGGCATGTTGTCTGCCGGCGTTTCAAAGTTTTCAGTAAATGGAGCATCTTTGAGCAGTGGTACATATATTTGTCGTATTACTTCAGGTAGAAAAGTAATAAATAAGCATGTCACCCTTATAAAGTAGAACATAGAATTTTTAAGAAAAGAATCTTTGAAAGAAACTGGCAACTTTTTATTCGGTTGCCAGTTTTTTTATTTCCACAATAATTATGGTACACGTTTTCGTTACCCAATTAGTTCACCTGGCCGATGATGTGTTAGCGTTTTGGTTAAACCAATTAACACCGGTCATGCAAAACCAGGTATCAAAGTTTAAAAATTGGCAGGATGCCCGGAGAAGCATGTTAGGAAAAGTGCTTTTGATAAAAGGCCTGCAGCACCTGGGATTAACTAGCTACACGTTAAACCAAATTGAATATAACTTCTACGGAAAGCCGTTTTTTAAAAATGGACCTTTTTTCAATATTACTCATTCTGGCAATTACATAGCCTGCGCAATTAGTCGCGAACATTCAATCGGAATCGATATAGAAGAAATAAAACCTATACCATTTAAAGATTTCGACGATCTTTTTTCTGAAAACGAATGGAAGAAGATCTACAATATTAAAAGCGATTTTACTGCTTTTTACTGCTTCTGGACCCAAAAAGAAGCATGTATTAAAGCAATTGGGCAGGGATTGAGCATACCACTTAAGTATTTGGAAGTGGTAAATAATAGTATAGAATATGATGACCAGGTTTGGCTTTTAAGAAATCTCTCTATTCACAAAGACTACAGTGCGACCCTGGCAACCAACTATAAAGGACTTACAATTGAAATACTGCAGATTGAGTTATAAACTGACTTTGCCATAAATATAAACATTTAATTTAGCTGAATAAAGCCTGATAGAGATGGACTTATTAACTGATTTATAAACAGATTATTTGATTGTCTGCCCCGGGAAATAGAAGGCGGTGATGCTGTTTTTTAATACTTGATGATTCGGTTGAAGCAAAGCCTTACACAACGTGCAATAGTCTGATCCGTTTTCATTTTGACCATACGGTGGGTAGAAGCGAAAAAGGTGTTAATTTCATTACATCAGTTAACAATAGATGGGAAATGAATTTGCCTGAATTGCATTTTCGAAAAATACAAGACCGAACCTTAAGTTTTATTGAATATCTGAATTTTAATATACTCAAAAGAAAAATAATTCATTTCAATTTATTTTAGTCTCTGGGATTAAAGACGTATTCATTTAGCGCATTGATAACACCTTTATACCAATAACTTTCACCTGCAAGAATACTTAAATTTTACTATTCGATAGAGAAGCGGCCCTGAGACTTTGCAGAATTAAAAAAAATTACACTTCTTGCCATTCCATTTCTACCACCAAAGGCAATAGTTCCTTTTGAGCCCAATGTATAAACGGAAAATTTTTCGTTGCTTGATCAATCGAAATAGCAGGAAAGATATCTTTTCCTACGTCATTTCTCATAAAAAAGGCATTAAATCCAAAAGGTTCAAGACCAACTAATCTATATCCTTTTGTAGAAAAGAGTTTAATAAATGCTAATAGAGAGGCGCCACTATAAACGCCGAAACCATTAACGAACTGGGCGGTAAAATCAGGGCTATAAGGAACCGTTACTGATTTTTCATTTCCCCATATACATTGTGTTTCTACAATTACCACTCTCGGGCTTACACAATTTATGGCTTTCCAAATCCAATAATCTACTCCATCCAAATCTAATGACAGAAGATCGATTTCTCCACTAGCTCCATTCGATAAAAGTACATCGTTTACATTTTCAGCAGTTATCCAGGCATTAATCAATTTTGGAGGAAAGGTGCTTGTACTTCGATGATTGCTATAAAATTCCGTTCCTTCTTCAATTAATTTTCTATCTCCATCAAAAAGAATACCATTCCAACCATGGTTAATTATTAAATTTGCACTATTGCACTGAATTCCATTAGCAGCACACATTTCTACACAAATCTTATTACTTGAATCAATAAGTGAAAAAATATATAGTATTATCCCATCTTCTAAATTTTGGGAATATTGTCTAAATCCCACCTCCGAAAAACTCAGGACTTTTCCATTGTAAGCATTTCTTAATTGATTTATAAGTATTAATTGAGAAATTCTCTGTTGATTGGCAATGTTAGTGTTTATTTTATCCTCCATTATAATTGAGGGTGAATAAAACCGACTTAAAATTTTTGAGATTATTTTAAACATAAATTATCTAATTGGTTCAATAGAGACCTTAATAAGTTACAAAAAGCCCGTGTGCAAAATTGAAAATATAAAAAAGTCAGCAGATTTTGTTATTATTCAAATGTATATCTAATTTTTAATTACTGACCTTACGCATAAACATAAACATTTAATTTAGCCGAATACAGCCTTATAGAGATGGACTTGTTAACTGATTTATACACAGATTTTTTGATTACCTGCCCCGGCCTTATTGCATGTACATTGGGCAGTGGTAAAATAGACTCAAGGTATTTAAGGGAGAGGTAAAGCCGATGTGTCGGGAAATCGAAGGCGATGATGCTGTTTTAATACTGGATGATTCGGTTGATGCAAAGCCCGACTCAAAGTGCAATATTCTGATCCGTTATCATTTTAACCATCCGGGGTGTAAAAGCGTAAAAGGTGTTAATTTCATAACTGCCGTTTACAAAAGCTGGGAGATGAGTTTGCCGGTGGGTGTGGATTTTGTTGTAAAAGGTCAGGCATACATTGACAAGGGCGGCAAAACCAAATACAAAAGCAAGGGCGCTCAGCTACCGTTCAGGTATGTTTTGAAAGATAGCTGGTTTACCAATGCAGAGAACATGGCTTTTATTAACTGAGAAATGGACCGCTATTTTATAATGGCAGTTAAAGACAACCGCAGAGTTGCATTAAACAAAGAAGAAAAGTGAGCAGGAAGGTGTATAAACATTAACGAAACTTCGACAGAAGGGTGTGTCCGGTCAGTTTACATTGAAACAGTTGGATTTTCCGCCGCTCATAACTAAGCAAGTCTTCAAAAGTGGGGATGGGAGTACAGTAACACTTTATCTTTCTAATAATGATCTAGTCTTAATAGCAGAAAAAATGGCTACAATCTATCAAACACGTTGGAAAGCAGAGGAGTATCACAAATCAATCAAAAGTCACGCTGCCTACCCTAAATCACACGCGGCAACCGTTGTATCCCAGCGGTCACATTTTGTAGCTTCAATATTGGCCTATGTAAAATTGGAGCGTTTAAAAATCCGGCACGCTAAAAATTATTTTGCACTTAAAGCCTTGCTCCTAAAAAACGCAACTGTAAATGCATGGAAAAAACTCAACACCTTAAATGAAAATAAAAATTACTCTGTCAATAAAACTGTGTAACATCAGATTATAAAATGTGACATTTTTTTGAACAGCATTTTTTCGCCTCTGGGTGTAAAGATAGATTTCAAACCTTTTTATTATCAATATCAGGCTTTTTATTGATTAATATCACCATGTGTTAAGATTGAAAGCCTTTTCTTTAACACTTAAGGTTAGATACATTCCAACCTAATACTCATTTTTTTCGTCATATAATTCAGGAGAATTAGAATCCTGGTGCTGGCTTTGAAATGTTTCGGGTGATTTTGGAATATTTCACCAGTAAAATGGAATGTTTTTTTTAGAAAAAACGGTGTTTTAACATTGAAAAATTGGTTCGGTCTGTATTCACAATTCGCAATTAAAATTGTTTTTGTGAATTGATAAAAGCGGTTACCGGGTCATTAAATATAAATTTGTAGTTATTAGTGATAAAGGAACTAACCGAAGGGGTTGTATAATCTAGTGTTTTATGAAAAGAAATATCGATCTTTTTTGTCTGCATTTTGCAGGGGGTAATAAATATTCATACAGAGCCTTTGTTCTAAATGCACCCTCGCATATTAATGTGATTCCTTTGGAAGCCCCAGGCAGAGGTGCACGTTTAGGAGAGACTCTTCTTACAGATATACACCAATTGGCAGAGGATTATTATCGCCAGGTTCAACCTAAGTTAAGTGAAAAGCCTTACGCTATATATGGGCATAGTATGGGTGCCCTGGCAGCTTTTTTATTAGCTCGAAAATTAAGGAACAATGGTCACAACCTACCAGTGCATTTGTTTCTTACCGGTACTTCTGGTCCTTCGTCCCCGACCCGAAACGAAACAAAAAGGCATTTGCTTGATAGAGATGCATTTTTAGAAGAAATAAAGGCATTGGGAGGAATGCCGCCAGAAATTTTAGAAAATAAGGAGATGCTCGAATATTTTGAGCCGATACTGAGAAACGATTTTATGGTGAGTGAAAACTACAAATACAAGGAAGATATGCCGTTGCAAATTCCGTTTACCGTTGCAACAGGTACCGAAGAAGATATGGAGGAAGATGAAATTTTAGCCTGGCAAAGAGAAAGTACAGAAACAGTTGACTTCAGACGGTTTGACGGAGACCACTTTTTTATCTTCCGGCACACAAATGAAATTATAGACCTCATATCAAATAAATTGAATCATAACACTAAACCTATTTATATATGAATAACAAACAAGTGTACCTTAAACCCAATGTAGTGCTAGAACCGCTCGTTGATAACTGGTACGCGTGGAGCCATTTAATTTCGCCTGCTACAGCAGCCATGAATGTAGTACACCGTCATCTAAGTATAATTGACTCATATGTTTCGGCGCCTTCTATACATGCCGAAGCGGTGCTAAACCCTAAGATGAGGGGAGGTCCCTTTATGGACTTTGGCGGTAAAAGAACAGATGAAGTGGAAGCCTTGCAAAAAGAAACCCATGACAAACATGAAATAGTAGTTCAATTTGCCAAAGCCATCAAAGATCTTGATAAGATGCTGGCTACCGAGGCTAAAGGCTTTGGCTTGGAGGATTTATATGAAAAAGTACCTGAAATGTTAAAAGGCTATGTTGAGCTCTATTACGACAGGGCCAATACGCCTGGTTTCAGATTTTTTGAGTCGTTATTGTATAACAGCCCGCTTTACAAAAAAGACATGCAAAGCATTTCTATGTGGCTTACAAATAACGATGAACGGCCTTTTTGTCTCAGCACGCCGCGATTAGAAGAAGCTAATGTCATTCACCTGGACCTTACTTTTGATAACACGGTGATAGATGAACTGGCTAAAATGAAGAGAACCCCTCAATCGCTAGGTTACATTAAAGCCATGTTAGGCATTCCATCGTCAAAAGAGGCGTTGTTTGATTCTTTTTTTACCGAAACACCGCCACCACCTTATAAAAAATATACAGGCGACAAAATACGCATGAGGTATTTTGGCCATGCATGTATTTTGGTTGAAACAAAAGACATCAGCATTTTGGTGGATCCATTGATCAGCTATTACGGTTATCACTCCGATGTTCAGCATTTTTCGGATTGCGATCTGCCAGACACCATTGACTACGTGCTGATTACCCACAACCACCAGGATCACATACTTTTTGAAACCCTGTTACCTTTAAGGCATAAAATTAAGAATCTGATAGTGCCGCGAACCAATAGCGGAAAGCTGGAAGATCCTGATTTAAAACTGATGTTCGATAACATAGGTTTTGCCAATGTATTTGCATTGGATGAAATGGAAACCATCCGTTTCAGCGATGCCATTATTACCGGTTTACCGTTTATTGGTGAGCACAGTGATTTAAATATCCTGACTAAATCGTGCTACCTGGTAAAGATTGGAGAATTCAAATTATTGTTTCTTGCCGATTCCAGGATAGTTGAGTCCAGGTTGTATAAACACATTCATAAAAGCATTGGCGAAGTGGATGTTATGTTTATTGGAATGGAGTGCGACGGCGCACCACTTACCTGGTTGTATGGGCCATTGTTAACCAAAAAGCTACCGAGAGATATGGATAGCAGCCGCAGGCTGGCCGGATCTGATTGCGAGAAAGGGTTGTCATTAGTTGATATTTTCAATCCCAGCGAATTATATGTGTACGCTATGGGCCAGGAACCCTGGTGCGAATTTATCAGCAGTATAAAATATACAGATGAATCGAACCCAATCGTTCAATCAGATAAACTGGTTAAAATTTGCCGCAACAGGGGCATTATTGCTGAGCGCCTGTTTGGTGAAAAGGAGCTATTGTACGATAAACAGGCAGGTACAATGGAAACAATCACCATATAATAAATTCCGGCAATCCGAAGCCAAAATGCCGTACCCTTGATGCCCTAAAAACGTGAGAGAGATAGATTGAAATGAGAGAAATTCCTTTGCATCCTGCGCAGCACGATGTTTATACAGACCAACTGGTCAATGGTAATAGCCCTTTATATAATGTAGGGGGCTATATCTGCTTAAAGGGGCCGCTGGATCATCTACGTTTTTTAAAGATGGTAAACGATGCACCAGGCATTTTTGATGCGTTCACTATGCGATTTAATCTTGAAGCCGCTGATTTTTCGGTTTACTTTAATGAGGCTATAAAGGACTTCCAGGTTGATTTAAAGGATTTAAGCAGCGAACATGATCCGGCCGCGAGGGCATTTGAATGGATGCAAAACGATTTTAATCAGCCATTAAAGATTACGCCTGACACCGTGCCTTATAAACAGGTTTTGATAAAACTTTCCGACGGTGAATATTGGTTTTACGGAAAATATCACCATCTGGTTATGGACGGCTATGGGTTTATAGTTTGGGTAAAATATCTCGCCGACAAATACAGAGCAATCAAAAGTTCTAATGAAGTAGAATTTACATTTCCCTCGTATAAAGCGGAGGTGGAAAAAGCGGCCGCCGATCACCAATCAGAAAGGTATCAGCAATTGGGCAATTATTGGAAACAGAAATTTGCTGAACCCTCCGTTCGCCTGCTTCGCGAAAAGAATGTTTCATTATCGCAGGCCGGTCTTGCTGCTTCATCATTTGGTATAAGTTTAAGCCCGCAACAAAAAGAAGATCTTGTGGCGGCGCAGCAAAGAACAGGGGCAGGATTACTTCAATTGACCATAGCAGCGTTAATTATTTATTTTGGAAAGGCAGCCGACAGGCAATCATTTACATTTGGTATTCCGGTACATAAACGCCATTCGCGGATTTTGCGAAACATAGTTGGAATGTTTAGTGGAATACTTCCTTTCAAAGGAATGTACCGTTCTGAATGTACCGTCAAAGAATTATTAAAGGAAATTTCGGGGCAATTAAAACAAGACTTCAGGCACCAGGATTATTTACTGGGTGATATAGTACGCGACCTTAAAATGGCCCCGGGCGAAAAGTTATTTGATGTAGAGATTAACTACGAGCCTTTTAATTTTCAATTAGATTTCGGGTCCGAAATAAAGGCTTCCATTTTTCAGTTAGCCGCAAATGTTTCAAGAAGCCCGTTGCAGATAACCTGGCAAGACCATGGTGATCAACAACCGTTGCAGTTGCAAATTGACTATGGCAACCGGTTTTTCAGCCCAACACAAATTCAATTTTTTGCAGACAGCCTCTTATCAGTTATTGGCCAATTTTCTAAAGGGGATAATACCCCTATCAGCGAAATAGATATTTTAACCGAACCGGAAAAGACACGGTTAAAGGATTTTAGCAGCCAAAATTTATTGGTCGGCGATTTTTCTCCGTTGCATTCCTTTTTTGAAAGACAGGTTTTGCTTACGCCCGATTCTGTTGCTTTATTAATGGATGATCATGTGGTCTCTTACCGGCAGTTAAATGAACGCAGCAACCAGGTTGCGCATTTTTTGTTAAGTCAATCGGCGCAACCCGAAACATGCATACCCATCTGTCTAGAGCGGGGTGCTGATATGGTGGCGGGCATATTAGGAATTTTAAAAGCTGGTGCCGCATATGTGCCGATCGATCCTGCCTACCCTGCCGAACGCATTCAATACATGTTGGAGGATTCGGCTGCAAAGCTTGTCCTTAGCAACAAAAAATGTATGTCGATAGTTTCGGCCGGCAGTGATGTACAGCCAATAGCATTGGATGAACCTTCCCTTTTTCAGTCAATGCCAGTCACAGACCCTGTTGTTAACATTGCTCCCGCTCAATTGGCTTATGTAATTTATACCAGCGGCTCAACAGGAAAACCCAAGGGTGTAATGATTGAACATCGCAATACATCCGCCTTTATGCATTGGTGCAGGCAGGAGTTTGCCCGCGACAGTTTTGATATTGTTTACGCGGCAACCTCGGTTTGTTTCGATCTGTCAATATTTGAATTGTTTTATCCATTGAGCTTTGGCAAACCAGTACGCATTCTGGAAAATGGACTACAGATCGGGCGTTATCTTTCCACCGATACAAGAGTGCTCATCAATACCGTGCCGGCAGTGGTGGAAAACCTGCTGAAAGAACATGGCGGGCTGCCCAATGTAAGTAGTATCAATATGGCTGGCGAGCCGGTGCCGCAAACTGTTTTAGCAGGGTTGGATACAGAAAAAATAGCAGTACGCAACCTGTATGGTCCTACCGAAGACACTACCTATAGCACCGTTTTCAGGTTGCGAAACCATCAACCCGTATTGATTGGCAAACCTATTTCTGGCAGCTACGTTTACATTTTAAACCAGGGCGGGCAATTGGTGCCCTTAGGCGAAACAGGCGAAATATGTTTGGGAGGCGCTGGCATTGCAAGGGGATATTTGCACCAGCCCCATTTAACGGACCAAAAATTTATAAACGATCCATTTAGCGACAGCGCCGACAGCCGGTTATACAAGACAGGCGACCTGGGCCGCTGGACCTCAATGGGCGATCTTGAATATTTGGGCCGCCACGACAACCAGGTGAAACTAAGGGGCTACCGCATTGAGCTGGGAGAAATTGAAACGGTTCTGCAGCAAAGCGGCCTGGTGCAAAATGCGGTGGCAGTGGTTAAAAACGATAAGGCGGATAATAAAATATTGGTGGGTTATTTTACAGCCGGTCAGCCGGTTAATGCCAGCCAGTTAGTTAGCTATCTAAAAAGCCGTTTACCAGATTATATGGTTCCTATGCAATGGGTAAAACTGGATAAATTTCCCCTGACGCAAAACGGAAAAATAAACAGGGCTTTGCTGCCAGACCCGGTTATTGAAACCGCAAACAGCCATTATAACCCCGCAACAAGCACTACCGAAAAATTGCTTGTGCAGTTATGGCAGCAGGTATTAGAAATTGACCGGGTGGGTATAGATGATAATTTTTACGAATTGGGCGGCCACAGTATTCGTGCCATACAGGTGATAACCCGGTTGCACCGCCAAACCGATATAAAGCCTGGTTTCGACCAGTTTATGGCAAATGCCACCATAAGGCAATTCGCAAAAGTGATAGAGGGCATGCAAAAATCGGCTTACGCCGCTATCGGAAAGGCGCCCAAAAGTGAACTATATGAATTGTCGCATGCGCAAAAACGAATTTGGGTACTTAGCCAGTTACCGGGCGGCTCGGTAACTTTTAATGGTCCGGGGGCGTTTGGGTTGGAAGGTAAAATACAAGTGGATTTGATTGAAGATGTATTTAAATCGCTTATTGAACGACACGAGGTATTAAGGACCCAGATTTCGGATGCAGATGGCCAGCCAAAACAGAAAATACTTTTACCCGGCGAAGTGAATTTTAAAATAGAGGGGATTGATTTATCCGGAAAGAAAGAACAATCAGATTTGCTGAACAACCTGTACCACGAGGAAGCAGTTAAAGAATTTGATCTTTCCAAAGCGCCATTATTCAGAGCTGTCCTGATTACCCTGCAGCCCGAAAATCATATTTTATTATTCATCATTCACCATATTATAAGCGACGGCTGGTCGAAACAGTTGCTGATAGAACAATTTATTTCGGCATACACGCAGCTAGCCAATCAAAAATTGGTGGAAGCCGATACGCCGTCTATTCAGTATAAAGATTATGCTTTCTGGCAGCAGTCTGTGTATAAAGAACAAGGCGGGTATTGGAAAAAAGTGCTGGCCGGTGATCTTCCGGTATTGCAACTGCCGCTCGATTTTAAACGCCCGGCTGTTATGAGTTTTTCTGGCGAACAGGTACAGCGAACTGTGCCTGCCAGCCTGAAAGCAAGATTGAACGAATTGGCCGCATTAAATGGTACAACCCTTAATAACTTAATGGTGGCGCTATACGGCATGCTGGTCTGCCATCATAGTAACCAGCAGCAAGTGGTGATAGGATCGCTGGCCTCGGGGCGCAGTCATCAAGAGTTCGAAAACCTGGTGGGCGTATTCATTAATTTTTTGCCCATTCGTTTAGAGGTCGATCGAAAGAAACCATTATTCGCGTATTTAAAAGAAGCCCACCATGTGCTGGCAAATGCCTACGACAACCAGGATTATCCGTTTGATAAAATGGTGGAAGACCTTTCGCTGAAACGCGATTTTTCGCGAAACCCCATTTTTGATACAATGGTCAATTTTCATTCGGAAAACAGCCTTCAAAACGAATACATAATAACTGCTGACGACCCAGATCGATCAATAACCATCCGGCCGTTAAAGCAATTTCAGGAAAACCAGTTTCAATCGAACCTGGATTGTAAACTGGATATTGAAAGTATAAATAGCGAGCTGCAACTGCATTTAAGTTTTAATGCTAAGCTATTTAGATCTCAAAGAATGGGCGTTTTTTTGGATCAGTATGTTGAGCTTCTGAACGCCGTAGCAGCCTCTTCCGTCGGCATTGCAGAAGATTATTTGCTGTGGCCGGTTGAAAAAGGTGTAGCCGATCATCCGCTAACAACCAGCAATCCTGAAACCAACAAAAAACTGGATGTTTTTATTTGCTCCTCGTTTGTTTGCGAACCGGTGCAGGAATATATTGATTATTGGGCCACCGAATACGAACTGACCATTCAGGTAGAATTTGCGCCCTATAACCAGGTTTTTCAGCAATTGTTGTTTGCCGATAGCAAGTTTAATACCAATAAAGGGGTAAACGTTTTATTGATACGGATAGAAGACTGGCTGCGCGATAAAAAGAATCTGCCCGCCAATGAACAGATAAGTTTCTTAAATGAAACCAAAAACGAACTGGAAAACGCCCTGCAGAAAGCGGTTAATGATCTTCGTATTCCCTTGGTTATTGGCATGGTGCCTTTGAATGACTCTTCAGATTTTACCATACCGGTACAAGAACATATCGTTCAATTGAGCCGTCAGATTGAAACGTGGCTGCAAAGGCAGCCCTCCATAAACATTCTCAATCTTAATGATATAGCGGATTTGTATGAAGTTGCTGATATTTTTGATGCAAAGGCCGACGAATTAGGTCATCTGCCATTTTCGCAGGAATATTTTGCAGCCCTTGGAACATTTTTAACACGTAAAATTCGTTCTTATATTAGTAAGGTTTACAAGGTGCTGGTGCTTGATTGCGATAATACCCTTTGGAAAGGCGTTTGCGGCGAGCTGGGCAGCGAGGGCGTGGAGATTAATGAACACTTTTTGTATTGGCAGCGGTTTTTACTTACAAAATACCGGGAGGGATTTTTACTGGCATTGTGCAGTAAAAACAATGAACCTGATGTGTGGGAGGTTTTTGAAAATAATAAATCAATGTTGCTGAAACGGGAGCACATAGCCGCTCATCGTATCAACTGGATGAATAAGTCGGACAGCATTGCAGAATTGGCGGAAGAACTGAATGTGGGGATCGATAGTTTTATTTTTGTGGACGACAGTGCCTTCGAAATTGACCATGTGGAAACTGCCCGGCCCGAAGTTTTGTGTTTGCAGCTACCTGAAGAGGATGAGGAGTTGAAAGCATTTGCCGAACACACGTGGCAATTTGATGTGTTTGTTGCCACCGTTGAAGACAAGATGCGCAATGCCATGTATCGCACCGAAAAAACCAGGAAACTGGAGCAGGAGAACCATAGTTCATACAACGAATTTTTACAGTCGCTGCACATAAAAGTAACCACCAGGCCCATAGAAGAACGGGATATTGACAGGGCATTGCAATTGGGGCTGCGTACCAACCAGTTTAATATGAATGGCATCAGGCCCGAAAGGGAACTGATTAAAAGCCATATATTAAGCGAACAACGGCTGGGATGGATGATAGACGTGGCCGACCGCTTTGGTGACTATGGCACAGTTGGATTGCTGCTGGGCACACATAATATGGCTACCTTACAATTGCAAACATTTTTATTGAGTTGCAGGGTGCTGGGCAGAGGCGTTGAAAAAATCATATGGCAAAACGTTCATCAATATTGCGTAACTCATTCGTTGAACGATATAATGCTTCGGTTTCAGACAACTTCAAAAAATAAGCCCTTTGAAATTTTTTTAGCATCCTCAGGGGTGCAGTGGAGCAACGACAGCCAAAATTGGCATTCAACAGTTAAATATTCTATAGAAGAAATTGGGATTTAATAAATGAGTGAAAGTAAGAAACCAGCCGTTCGTACCGGTAAAGATATTTTTAACCTCGTCCGTTCTAAACAAAACGAAGGACAGGTTAATGTGATTCCCGAACCGGCAGGGGAAGTTCAAATTGCGCTGATGACTATTTGGAAAGGTATTTTACCGGGCGCCGGGTTTACAACCAGCGACGATTTTTTTAAAGTGGGTGGCAACAGTATAAAAGCGGTTCAACTGGCCAGCCAGGCGTCCAGGCATTTTAATATCTCCGTTGAACTTACCGACATCTTTCTAAATCCCACCATAACCGGACAGGAAATTTTTATTTCGGAAAAAAATCACCAATCAACTATTGTTGCCGCGATTTCTGTTCAGTCGCGTAACGGCAACATCCCCTTATCGTACAATCAGCAGTGGTTATGGTTTGCGGACAAATTTGAAGACAGCGTTGAGTACCATTTGGCCGAAGTTTTACAATTAAAAGGAAAGATAAACTACGAGGCGCTACACTTTGCTTTTAATAGATTAATCACCCGGCACGAGGTATTGCGAACAATTTATACTGAATATGAAGGTGTGCCTTTTCAAAAGGTAATGGGCCCGGATGAATTTAAAATCGATCAGGAGAATGGTTTTTTATACCAGGCCGATGAAGAAAGATTGAATGAATTTATTGACGGGGAAATAGGTAAACCCTTCGATCTCTCCAAAGATTACCCCATACGGGCCTTGCTGATTGCCAAAGGTAATTTTGAACATTTGCTGGTCATTAATATGCACCACATTGCTTCGGATGGTTGGTCCATGTCGATAATTGTAAAAGAAGCCATTGAAAACTATAATGGTTTTATCAGTGGCAAATTGGATAATAAAGAACCGCTAAAAATCCAATATGCGGATTACGCTATTTGGCAGCGCGATTTCTTACAAACCAAGTCCTTAAAGGATAAGCTGGAATTTTGGACAAAAAAATTGGAGGGAGTTACAGCCATAGATCTGCCGGCCGATTTTAGCAGGCCCGCTGTAAAAACCAAAAAAGGCGCGGTAAAACATTTTTTAATTGATAACGACCTTACAGATCAGGTCCGCAAGTTGGGTAACCAGGAAGGAAGCACTTTGTTTATGACATTGATGGCTGCCTTTAATGTGTTGTTACATAAATACAGCGGTCAAAATGATCTATGCGTAGGTACCCCCATGGCCAATCGCTTACAAAACCAAACAGAAAATCTTGTTGGGTTTTTTACAAATACGATTGCTTTTCGAAGCCGGGTAGATCCCCGGCAATCTTTTAGCGCTTTTTTGACTTCAATTAAACAAACCGCACTGCAGGCTTACTCGCACCAGGAAGTGCCGTTTGAGAAAGTAGTTGAAGCAGTTGTTAAAGACCGTGACATTAGCAGAAGTCCTTTGTTTGACGTTGTATTTATTTTACAGAATACGCCGGATATTGAGGAGATAAAATTAATAGATGCAGAGGTCAAACATACAACCCATCATTCATACCAGGTAAAATACGATCTTACATTTACGGTTACTGAAATGCCAGATGGACTGGATTTTTTAGTAGAGTATAGATCCGATCTGTATACTTCAGGCCGCATTGATAAGATGATGGATCATTTTATCCACCTGCTGAAGTGTATCGTTAATGCTCCTCAGGAATTAATAAGCAAGTACAAAATTGTAACGCCTGCCGAAGAAGACCAGATACTTCATGAGTTCAATTCACCTTCCGCGTTTACCCCGCAAAATGTAGTAGAGGTTTTTGAACAGCAGGTAGAAAATGCCCCGGGCAATATTGCCCTTACCTTTAACAACCTGAGCTATTCCTATGCAGAGTTGAATCAAAAGGCGAACCGGCTGGCCCGTTTTCTTCGTGCCAAAGGGGTAACCACAGAAACACTTGTGCCAATATGTTTGGAGCGAAGCACTGAAATAATAGTAGCCATTTTAGGTATATTAAAAGCAGGCGCTGCTTATGTACCCATCGATCCCGCATACCCGGTTGATCGAATACAATACATGCTGGACGATATAAAGGCAACCGTTGTATTGGTGAGCCTGGAAACGGTTGATGCTATTCCGCATTTACCCGCAATTGACGTGTTGGATATTTCCTCATCCCATAGTGAAATTGACGAATTTTCACCTGAAAATCCAAAAGTTGATATCAAGCCCGATAATTTGGCTTATATCATTTACACTTCAGGTTCAACAGGTAAGCCAAAGGGGGTTATGCTTGAGCACAAAGGGGTAGTTAACCTGGCGAAAAGCCAGGCCGATAATTTGCGACTGAAGCCTGGGTTAAAAACGCTTCAGTTTGCCTCGTATGGTTTCGATGCTTCCTGTTACGAAATTTTTAATACCCTGTTAAGTGGCGGCCAATTAGTAATTCCTAAGAAAGAAGACCTTTTATCTGCAAGCCAGTTTGAATCTTTTATCAACCTGCATAAGGTAGATGTAGCGGTATTGCCGCCATCTTTTTTGCAGGTAATGAAAAACAATATAGGTACCATCAGCACAATTGTTTCCGCAGGCGAACCCATAAATCCCGACACTTGTAAATTTTTACAGTCGCGGGATATAAGAATGATAAATGCTTATGGTCCTACTGAAAATACGGTATGTACCACTTTAACCGATAATCCGGTTTTGGAGAATGATATTATTACCATCGGCAAACCTATAGCCAATGTACAGGTACGAATTGTTGATAAAAATAATGATCTATGTTCTATTGGTATTAATGGAGAGATGTGCATCGCGGGTGCACAGGTGGCAAGAGGATATTTTAACCGCCCCGATCTAAGCAAAGAAAAATTTGTAAAGGACTGGTTTAACAAAGATGAAGACCAGTTAATGTATCGCACCGGCGATATTGGCCGCTGGTTACCCGATGGCAGTATTGAGTTTATCGGCCGTATGGACGACCAGGTTAAGATTAGGGGTTATAGAATTGAATTGGGCGAAATTGAAAATGTATTGCAGCAATGTGAGGGTGTTGAGTTGTGTACCGTAATAGCCGGCGAAGATAAGTTGGGTGACCTGCAGTTGGTTACCTATATAGAAAGCGATGGCGTTCTTACTCGTCAGCAGGTAACGGAATATTTGCAGACCAGTTTGCCTGAATTCATGGTACCGGGCATCATTGTATTTCTGCCTAAAATGCCACTGACCATAAGTGGTAAAATCGACAAAAAATCTTTGCCGGATCCTTCGTCTGTCGAGCTAACGGATACCGAATTCCAGGCTCCGCAAAATCCGTTACAACAAAAGTTATCTGAAATCTGGATGGAGCTTTTGGAAATTGACCGGTTGGGAATAAATGATAACTTTTTTGAACTGGGTGGACATTCAATGCTTGCAATGCGCATGGGGGCCGCGATTCGCAGACAGTTAAACGCGGATCTGCCGGTCAAAGCCATTTTTCAACATCCAACAATAGCCTCACTATCAAAAATAATTGAACAATTTAAAGAACTGGCTCCGCTGCCCGCGATCATTCCGGGCGACAGACCTGGTAGAATTCCACTATCGTTCAGTCAGGCAAGGTTATGGTTCATTCACCAGCTTCATGGTACCAATCCGTACCATATTCCCGCGGTATTAAGGTTAAATGGTAAGCTGAATATTGATGCGCTTAACCAGGCGTTGCAAAGCGTAGTTGACAGACACCATGCATTGCGTACCATTGTTTTGGAGGACGAAGGGCGACCTTACCAGGTTATTCAGTCTTCGAAAAAGTGGAAGCTTATGCTGGTAAATGATCCGGATTTGTCTGATGAGGGAAAGCTAAAAGATTATATCCATCAACAAGTTACAAGGGTATTTGATCTTTCAAAGGATTATATGCTTAGGGCCCGGCTTGTTGAGTTAAATAGTGAAGAACATATATTAATATTAACGGTACACCATATAGCTGCAGATGGATGGTCAATGCCTGTTATAGTGAAAGAAATTGTTGCTCTGTATCAACATTTCGCTTATGGTGCAGTGGCTAGCCTGCCTGTACTTAAGGTTCAATATGCTGATTATGCTATATGGCAAAACCAGTTTTTGACCGGTGAAGTGCTTGAAAACAGATTGGCGTATTGGACAAAGGTTTTGGAAGATGTTCCTCCGCTCCAACTTCCGCTCGACTATAAACGTCCTCCTGTTCAAAGCACCAATGGCGCGGTAACGGAAATGGTATTTCCTGTAGAGGTTTTGAACGGCTTAAAGTTATTGGGAAAGCAACAATACGCAACTTTGTTCATGACTTTGTTGTCGGCATTCAAAGTATTGCTATACCGCTACTCGGGCCAGCAGGACATTTGCGTTGGAACATCTGTTGCTAACCGGCAGCATGAGGAAACCGAGGGTGTAGTTGGATTTTTTGTAAACAATATTGCTTTGCGTAGCCAGGTAATTGGCAACGAATCATTTGTAGATCTATTAAGCAATGTCAACACTTCAGTACTTGATGCTTTTCAATACCAGGATGTACCTTTTGAAAAGGTGGTTGACGCGGTTGTTCACGAAAGAGAAATGAGCCGCAACCCGATTTTCCAGGTGTTGTTTGTTTTACAGAATACACCGGAAATTCCTGCAATAACATTACCGGGGCTGCAGATGTCGCCGCTGGATTTGGAACACACCACGGCGCAGCTTGATATGATATTCAACGTTAAAGAAAGTGCTGAAGGTTTGCATCTTTCCGTTGAATACTGTACCGATCTTTTTGCTGTTGAAACCATACAGCGGATGATTGCCAATTTTGGTGTCTTACTTCATTCAGTCACCAAAAATCCATCTTCAAAAATTGATCAGCTTGAGTTGTTCACTGAGGTTGAAACCAATAAACTATTAAGCGAATTCAATAATACCAATGCAGCTTTGGGCATTGAAAATACTGTTGTGGACTTGTTCAATGCGCAGGTGTCACGGGTGCCAAATAACATTGCTCTAATTTATGCTGACGAGTCAATCACATTCTCTGAATTAAATGAACGATCAAACCAATTGGCGGGTTACATCGTTAGCAAGGGCATACTTGTTGGCGACATAGTTCCCGTTTGCATGCACCGTGGTTTCGATATGCTGGTAGCAATCTGGGCGATTTTAAAAGCCGGGGCAGCCTATGCGCCAATTGACCCTGAATATCCTGCGGAACGCATACAATTTATAGCCGGCGACACCAAAGCAAAACTTATTATCTGTAATGAAGATTCAATTTTAAACCTGGATTTATTGCAGGCGGTTGAGCAGGTTAATCTTGACCGGTTGCAAAACACGCTTAGCGGGTTTCCAACCCATTTTACAACCATGGCAAAGCCTGGTCAGCTTGCTTATATCATTTATACTTCCGGTTCAACCGGTACGCCAAAAGGTGTGGCAATTCAACATTGCTCATTAAGCAACTACCTTTTAAATGGCAGCACAAACTACGTAAACAGGTCAAGCGGCGGAACGGGTTCGTTCCTTAGTTTGTCATTCACATTCGATGCTTCAATTACATCCTTGTTCATGCCGTCGATAGCAGGAAAGACGTTGGTGCTAAGTGCGAATACTGGCGTTAAAGTTTTTGATGATGAGAACTTCCTGGCACATGCTCCTTTCGATTTTTTGAAGATAACTCCGGCTCACCTTGAACTTTTAAAAGCTGTTGATGACAGTTACCTCACTAATTGGTTCACGCGAAAATTAGTTATTGGAGGTGAAGCTTTGTTGCCTGGTCATATCGATCATTTCATAAAAGAGGACATCAACGTTCAGGTTATAAACGAATACGGCCCAACGGAAGCGGCTGTGGGTTGCAGCACTTATAGTTTTTTTACAGTGACCGACAAGGATATGATCAAAAACAGCATTTCCATCGGCAAACCAATTGATAACGTAAAGCTATCTATCCTCGGCCCTTCAGGCACCTTGATGCCAATAGGCGCGGCAGGGGAAATATGTATCGCGGGCCAAGGTTTATCGTCAGGATATTTGAATCAGCCAGAACTGACAAGCGAAAAGTTTATAGCTGATCCGTTTGGCAAAAGCGCGAAATCAAAAATTTATAAGACCGGTGACTACGGCCGGTGGTTGCCCGATGGAAACATAGAATATATAGGAAGGATCGACGACCAGGTAAAAGTGAGAGGATACCGCGTTGAACTATCCGAAATTGAAAATGTATTGCTGAAAAGTGGGCTGGTAAAACAAGCTGCTGTAATTGTAAAACAAGACAAAGAAAATAATAAGCGCCTGGCGGCCTATGTTGTTTGCGACGACACTGAAGAACTGGAGCAAGTAAAGGAGTATTCAATCAGGGTATTGCCCGAACACATGCTGCCGTCTTTTTGGATAGCAGTTAATAGCATGCCCCTAACCATTAGTGGTAAGATTGACAAAAAAGCCTTGCCCGAACCTGTTGATAACAGCCAGCCTGAAAAAGAAATTGAGGATGCACCTTTAAGTGAATTGAATAATAAACTTGCGGATATTTGGAAAGACCTGCTGGAACTTGACGAGATTGGTATAAACGATAATTTCTTTAACCTTGGCGGAGATTCTTTACTGGCTGTTCGGGTAGTAGCTGCAATACGTAAAAAGTTGCAGGCCGGGCTTGAGATCAACGCCATATTTGATCATCCCACCATTGCCGGTTTATCATCCGTTATAGAAGGAGACAAGAACGACTTTTTGTTGCCGCCGATTGTGCCGGCTGATCGCCCGAAGAATATTCCCTTGTCGTTTAGCCAGGAGCGCTTATGGGTCATTCATCAACTTGAAGGAAGTGTGCAATATCACCTCAATACGGTCTTAAGCATAGATGGTGAGCCTGAGTTGGCGGCGCTGAATGATGCGCTGCATCAAATCGTTTCGAGGCACGAAATATTGAGAACCGTGTATCGCCAGCAAGATGGTAAACCTTACCAGGTAATAATGTCTGCCGGCGATATCACCCTTAAGTCAATCGATCGATCTTTCAATAATATTAGTGATGCGGAATTAAATCAACTGATATTGGAAGAGACCAGCCAGCCTTTTGATCTGGCTACCGATTACATGATCAGGGCCAGCCTGGTAAAAATTAATATGGCCCGGTTTGTTTTGATCGTCACCCTGCATCACATTGCATCCGATGGCTGGTCCAATAATATTTTTATTAAAGAAGTAACCGAATGTTATAATTCCTTCAAACAAAAAAAGAAAGCCAGCTTACCGGCGTTGCCCATTCAATATGCCGACTTTGCCATTTGGCAGCGGGCGAATTTGCAGGGCGATCTAATGGGGCAAAAGATCGCTTTCTGGAAAACATATTTACAAAACGTAGAACCGTTGCAGCTTCCGGCCGATTACCAGCGGCCAGCCATGCAAAGCTTTAGAGGAGCGGTCATTCCGTTTTCCATCTCATCGCAAATAAAAGAAAAGCTTCAAAACATCAGTAAGCAACACGATGCTACATTGTTTATGACCCTTTTGTCGGCCTTTTATATTTTACTGAAAGAATACAGCGGGCAGCAAGATATAACCGTTGGCACACCCGTAGCCAATCGAAAACAGCAGGAGGTTGAATCGTTAATCGGCTTTTTTGTAAACACGCTGGTTTTACGCACCAGGGTCGATAATGACTTGTCGTTTACCAGCTTGCTTCTGCAGGTAAAGGGGGATACACTCAAAGCATTTGAACACCAGGATCTTCCGTTTGAAAAAGTGGTGGATGCGGTGGTGAGTGAAAGAGATATGAGCAGGAACCCGCTTTTCCAGGTAATGTTTGTTTACCAGGAAGATGTGCGGCAGAATAAACATGTTTTAAATGATCTCAGTGTAGCGGTCGTTCAGCCTCAACAGGATACATCAAAGTTCGACCTCTCGTTTTTTATAAATGAATCAGACGGAGATTTAGAATGTTTTGTAGAGTATTGCACCGATTTATACAGCCACGATACGGTTGTAAGAATGATCAGTCACTTTACAAACCTGCTTCAAAATATTGCTTTGAAGTCCGATCAGCGGATTGGATCGCTCTCCTTGCTTTCACCAAACGAGCAGCACCAGTTGCTGCACGAATTTCAGGGCAGGCACATGGCCTTGAAACAAGAAAGCATGGTTAGCTTATTTGAGCAGCAAGTTGCTTTATCGCTGGATAAACCGGCGATTGTAAGCGGCGAAAGATCCATTACTTATAACGAGCTTAACGCGCTTAGTAATCGCATTGGCCGTTATCTGCAGAGCCTTGGTGTTAAGGCCGGAAGTTTTGTGCCCGTGAATATGGAGCGAAGTATAGAGATGGTAGTGGCGCTGCTGGGCGTGTTAAAAGCGGGTGCGGCTTACGTTCCCATAGATAAGACTTACCCGCTGCAAAGGGTGGCATACATGATAAAAGACTGCGGCGCCTCAATAGCGCTTTGCAACAGCTCCACCAGCAGCCAATTGATAGATATTTCAGGAATTACAGTGGTCGAAATTGATAACAACGCAGCGATTGGCCTTCAAAAGTCAGACAATACCAGGCAGGCCATCAGCCAGAACGATCTTGCTTATGTAATGTACACTTCGGGAAGCACAGGCCAACCAAAGGGAGTAATGATAGAACACAGAAGCGTATCGGACTTTTTGCAATGGTGTCACCAGGAGTTTGGCCAGTCGGATGTGGAAACAGTATATGGCGGCACTTCCATTAATTTTGATCTGTCGGTGTTCGAAATTTTTTACAGCCTTACCAGCGGCAAAACCTTAAGGCTTTTGCAAAACGGCTTAGAGGCCGCCCGCTACCTGCCGGGAGATCAGAAAGTACTGCTCAATAGTGTGCCTTCCGTCATAGAAAGTTTATTAAAAGAAAACACCGATCTACGAAATGTAACGGTGCTGAATATGGCTGGCGAGCCTGTATCTGCATTCATACAGCAGCATCTTGACCAGGAAAATATAGAAGTGAGAAACCTGTACGGCCCTACCGAAGACACTACCTACAGCACGGTTTACCGCATGCGCAAAGGACAGCCGCTCCTGATCGGCAAGCCTATTGCCAATTCGTATATACGTATTGTAAACCCGCAATTGCAATTACTGCCAGTTGGAATAACAGGAGAAATTTGTATTGGAGGTGCAGGCCTGGCGCGGGGTTATTTAAACCGGCATGACCTGACGAATGAAAAATTTATAAATGATCCTTTTAGCAGCGAAGCTGACGCGCTATTATACAAGACAGGCGATGTAGGGCGTTGGTTACCCGACGGCAATATAGAATATTTAGGCAGAATAGACGACCAGGTAAAAATTCGGGGCTACAGGATAGAACTGGGCGAGATTGAAAATGTTTTACAGCAAAACGAAACCATAAGCCAGGCAGCAGCCGTGGCTATAACAGACAATAATGGAAGTAAAAGATTAGCCGCCTACGTGGTGCCCGGGCCTGGATTCAATAAAGAAAAACTGGAATTGTGGCTGGCTCAAAGATTGCCTGACTATATGGTGCCGCATTTGTGGATGCAACTGGAGCGCCTTCCACTAAACCAAAATGGTAAGATCGACAGAAAGGCTTTGCCCGCGATAGAACCGGCGGAAAGCTCACCAAAGCGTTACACTGCACCCACCACGCAGACGGAAATTCAGCTTGCCGCCATTTGGGGCGAACTTTTGGGCAAAGAACAGGTGGGGGTCGATGATAACTTCTTCGGGTTAGGGGGCGATAGCATTTTAACCATTCAGGCGGTAAGCCGGGCCAACCGGCTGGCATACCATTTACATCCGCGGGATATATTTAAGCACCAAACCATCAGGCGTTTGAGTAAAGCCCTGGCTGATAATCATGCAAAGGCAATCACCGGCGAACAGGGTCAGTTGCAGGGTATAGCAGGGTTGTTGCCCATTCAACATAATTTTCTGGAAAGCGATCAGCCTGAACCTTCGCATTATAATCAAAGCGTGTTGCTGAACATAAACAAAAATGTTAGCAAACACATGTTGCGGCAGGTTGTCAGGTTGCTGGTACAACAGCACGATGCGCTCAGGTTTCGCTATTTTAAAAATGACGGAATCTGGCAACAGGAATATGGCCAGGCACCAGGCGAATTATTTATAGAAGATTTGAGGAGTTCAGGCGATGTACCTGCAGCCCTTGATCAAATAGCCAACCAATACCAGCAGAGCCTTAATATTGAAAAGGGCGGCCTGGTAAGAATGGTATGGATACAAATGCCAGGGGAAGTGAATAGTGAAGAACGAATAGTGAATAATGAAGAACGAATAATGAATAGTGAAGAACGAATAGTGAATAATGAAGAACGAATAATGAATAGTGAAGAACGAATAGTGAATAGTGAAGAACGAATAGTGAATAATGAAGAACGAGCATTAGTTAATGAAGAATCTTCATCCCTCATTCCTCAACCCAATTCCTTCAGCAATCGCCAACTGACAACTGACAACTCACCACTCACCACTCACCACTCACCACTCACCACTCACAACTCACTCACCGCTCACCAGAAAAATCGTCTCCTTATCATCATCCACCACCTGGCAGTAGACGGTGTATCGTGGAGGCTGTTACTGGAGGATTTGGAAGTGTTGCTGACAGCCGCGGCCAGCGGACAGCAAGCCATTCTTCCCACTAAAACCAGCAGTTACCGCCAATGGTACCAGGCATTGGAACAATATGGGCAAAGCAGCAGTCTGCTGAAACAAAAAGAATACTGGCATCAGGCGGCAAGCAGGCAAAGCTTACAGATAACAGATACGAAATACGAAGGCCCCATATTGGTAAAAGACCTGGGCAATTACAAAACAAGCTTAGATGCCGGCGAAACCAGTCTTTTGCTGCAGCAGGTACCCAAAGTGTACCATACAGGCATCAACGACCTTTTGCTTGCCGCCCTGGCCCGCGCCTTTCAACAGCTTTTGAAAACAAATACATTATTGATCGGTCTCGAGGGGCAGGGCAGGGAGGATATCTCCGCAGTCATAGATACAAGTCATACGGTTGGCTGGTTCACCAGTTTATACCCGGTGCTGCTCAATATCGAAAATTGTATAAACCACGATCAACTGATAAAGGCAGTAAAAGAACAGTTGAGAGCGGTACCTGATAAGGGGCTTAGCTATGGGGTTCTAAAATACATCAACCATGATAAAGCGCTTAAAGGGAAAGAGCAGTACGATCTAATATTTAATTACCTGGGGCAATTGGATAACGTGACGGGTAACAGCAAATGGTTCAGTGTAGCACGTGAAAATTCAGGCGAAAACAGAAGTGGCGAAACCGAAGTGTTTGAAAAGATATCTTTAGCGGCACAGGTATTAGAAGGGCAACTCGAACTTCATTGGAGCTATAGTACCAAACATTTTAATGCGCAAACCATACAGAATTTAGCCGGGGTTTTTGTAGGCCACCTGGCAGCCATCATCAGCCATTGTCAAAAGCAAGAGGAGATTGCCGGTGCAGTTTATACCCCGTCTGATTACGGCATAGAAAAAGAGGTAAGTTATCCTGAACTGGATGCCTTTTTACAAACCGGTGTCAATGGGCAGCCCATCAGCCGGCAGATAGAAAGCATTTACCGGTTAAGCGGATTGCAGCAAGGCATGCTGTTCCATAGCCTTTATCATCCGGGCGGCGCTTATATTGAGCAGTTTACCTGCAGCCTTCCGGCGGAGGTTAACCTGGAGGCCTTTGAAAAAAGCTGGCAGGCGGTGATAGAACGCCATACCATTTTGCGTTCTTCATTTTGGTTTGATGCCTTAAGCATACCGGTGCAGGCCGTCATGAAACAGGCCGTACTGCAAATCACCCAAATTGACCTTCGGCAAAAATCCATAGAGGAACAGGCGGCTGCCATATTTACCTTTGAAAGCGAAGACAGAACGCGGGGCTTCGATTTTAAGCAGGCGCCGCTTATGCGCCTGGTCTTGCTGCATACCACAAACGGCTACAGGTTGGTATGGACCTACCATCACCTGCTGATTGATGGCTGGTCGATGCCAGTATTGTTCCAGGAGTTTCTGAAAGCCTACGACCAATTATCTGCCGGGCAGCAACTACCGGCACAACCAATAGACCATTACGAAGACTACATCCGGTACATAGAAGGCATCAATAAGGACGAAGAAGAAAGCTACTGGAAAAACTACCTTAAGGGTGTTGACGGCCCAACCTTGCTGCCCTTTATCAGCGCCCTTGCCGGCCGCAATAAGGCGGGGGGCATTTTTGAAACTATACAATGGAATGCTGATGAAGCCCTTCAAACGGCTGTCCATCATTTTGCCCAAAAGAACCGGATAACGGTCAATACGATTATGCAGGGCATATGGGCGTACCTGCTGAGCCAATATACAGGAAAACCAAACGTGGTTTTTGGTATCATTGTATCTGGCCGTCCAAACGATTTGCCGGAGGTAGAACAACGGGCAGGCCTGTACATCAACACCTTGCCGCTTGCTGCGCATATTGAAAATGCCGATACAATAGCCGATTGGCTGCAACGCATGCAGCAGGAACAAATTAACAGCCTGGCTTATCAATACACACCGCTGGCAAACCTGCAGGCCTGGGCTAAAATACCAGGCGATTTTTTCGACAGCATATTAATTTTCGAAAACTACCCGGTCAGCAAATTATTGACCGATACGCATTGGGGATTAAAGGTGACGGATGCCCGGATGAACGAGCAAACCAACTATCCTTTGACAATCGCCATTCACGATAGCGGGCAGTTGCAGTTCAGTTTTAGCTATAACACCCAATTGTTAGCGGAACAATATGTACACAACATACAAGCTCATTTTAAGCGGGTATTGGCACAGGTGGTGCAAAATGAAGCTACCGCTATCGCCGATCTGCAACTGCTGAGCAAAACCGAAGAAGAAAAGTTATTGGGATCATACAACCCAACTTCTGCTTATTATCCCAATGACAAAACCATTACCGCTTTATTTGAAGAGCAGGCAGCCAGGACACCTGAAAACGTAGCGGTAGTTTTCGAGGGTAAGCATTATACGTATGAACAAATAAATAAAAGGGCAAACCAGGTGGCGCACTGCCTTAAAAACAAGGGAGTTACTGCTGAAACATTGGTGCCCATTTGCCTGGAAAGAAGTGTGGAGATGATAGTGGGACTGCTGGGTATAATGAAAGCAGGCGGCGCTTATGTTCCTATTGATCTGGATTATCCGCTTGACCGCATACGTTTTATTTTGAAGGATACAGCGGCAACGCTTCTTGTAACGAGCGGAGAAGTCGCTGATCGCTTGCATAGTGAGGTTTCGATAGAGGTCATAAAGATTGACAGCGATCAGCCGCACATCTATAACGAGCCCGAAACCAACCTGCCCGCCATAGCCGGTGGAAATAACCTGGCGTATATTATTTACACCAGCGGATCCACAGGCATACCCAAGGGCGTAATGATTGAGCATAGTTGCGTGGTCAATTTAGCCATGAGCCAGATCAGGGAATTTGGTATAGACGAAAGCGAGAAAATACTACAGTTTTCCAGCTATGCATTCGATGCTTCGGTAGAGCAAATAATCATCGCCTTATTTACCGGTGCGGCTTTAATATTGGTTGATAAAGAAACACTAACGGATACCGGCAGGCTGATTGCGCTGATTGAGCGGGAAAAGGTAACACATGTGCATGCCACCCCCAGCTTTCTTGAAACAGTAACGCCAGCAAAATATGGCCATTTAAAAAGAGTGATTGCCGGTGGCGAACAATGCCCGCTTGTATTGGCGCAGTCGTGGGGCAAGCTGGTGACCTTTTATAACGAGTATGGCCCTACCGAAACATCGGTAACCAACATTGAACACAAATATTCACCCGATAATGATTTAGATACACTTGCTATTGGAAGGCCGATAAGCAACACTCCCGTCTATATCGTAAATACCGATGGGCAACTGGCACCCGAAGGGGTTGTGGGCGAAATATGGATTGGCGGATCAGGCGTAGCACGTGGATATTTGAACCGTGCGGAACTTACAGAAGAAAAATTTATTGCAAACCCATTTGATAAACAAGAGAACGCCAGGGTTTATAAAACCGGTGATTATGGCCGATGGTCAGCCAATGGCTATCTTGAATATTATGGCAGAATAGACGAACAGGTTAAGATCAGGGGATACCGGATTGAACCAGGCGAAATTGAAAAAGTATTGCAGCAGAGCGGGCTGGTAAAACAGGCGGTGGTGGTGGTAAGCGAAAGCAGCACCGGCAACAAGCAATTGGTTGCCTATGTAGTAGCTGGTGAAAAAGCGTTCGAACAAAAACTTGCTCAGGATTATCTGTTCGGCAGGTTACCTGCTTACATGGTACCCCAGGTTTGGATCGAAATAGAAAAGATACCGCTATCAGCAAATGGTAAAGTAGATAAAAGCGCTTTGCCATCAGCCGACGATTTAATGGCAGACAGTAACTTGAAAGTACTTCCCCGCAATGCAACCGAAGCAACGCTGGCAACCATCTGGCAAAACATATTAGGCACAGATCAGCCATCTGTATTAAGTAATTTCTTTGAGCTGGGAGGCCATTCTTTGCTGGCCATGCGTTTATTGTCTGCTATACGCAGGCAGTTCAATGCTGAACTGGGAATAAAAGAAATATTTACGCATCCAACCATCGCGCAAATGGCGGAGCTGCTAAAAACTGTATCGGCAGGTTCCGATGTAACTCCAATTGTTCAAGTTGATCCAAAACCAGAAAATATTCCCTTATCGTTTGGCCAGGAACGCTTGTGGTTTATCGACAAACTTGAAGGAACCACCCAATACCACATCCCTGTCTTGCTGCGCTTAAAAGGAACCCTTGACAGAACATTACTGCAGAAGGCTTTTGAAAAGATAATCGAAAGGCACCATGTGCTCAGGACCGTACTTGCGGAAAACGCCGGTTCTCCATTCCAGGTGGTAAAAGAAGCGACTGATTTTGATTTGCAGTTTGCCGATGGCGCGGGCTACAGTACCGAAGAAACCAATAAGACTATTCTTGAAGCGGTAAATGCTCCCTTTAATTTGTATGCCGACCAAATGCTTAGGGCAGGGATCATCCAGGCCAATGAAAACGAAAACCTGCTTTGGGTGGTGGTGCATCATATAGCCGCCGATGGCTGGTCGATGCCGATATTAATAAAAGAGGTCGTAACGTTTTATAATGCATTTATAAACGGACAAACTTTCGAACTTTCGCCCTTGCCTGTTCAATATGCAGATTATGCTATTTGGCAGCGAAACTATTTCGATACTCCGGCACTTCATAGAAAACTGGCTTACTGGAAACAACAGCTTGAAGATGTGACTGCGCTTGACCTGCCGGCAGATCATAGCCGCCCGGCGATGTTGTCGGGTAAGGGAGACACTTACACATTTACTGTAGAGCAACCAATGGTTGATGCTTTAAATAAAATCAGCCTGCAGCACAATAGCACGTTGTATATGTTGTTATTATCCGCGTTTAAGGTGTTGTTATTCCGCTATACGGGCCAGGGAGATATTTGCATTGGCGGTACCGTAGCCAACCGCACTCAGCCCGAACTTGAAAATCTTGCAGGCTTCTTTGTAAATACAATTGCTTTACGCGATCAGCTTACAGCAGACATGCTGTTTTCAGGCTTATTGCAGCAAGTGAAAAACACTTTACTACAGGCCTACGATAACCAGGAGGTACCTTTTGAAAAAGTTGTGGAAGAAACAGTGAGTGTGCGAGACATGAGCCGCAGTCCGTTGTTCCAGGTTATGTTTGCTTTACAAAATGAAGAAAGAACAGCGGCGCCCCTGTTAGAAAATCTGGAAATCTCAGCGGAAAATATCCCACAAAATACCGCTAAGTTCGAGTTAACCTTCAACCTTGCCGAAACAGGGAACGGAATGTACGGTACTATTGAGTATAGTACCGATCTGTACCTAAGAGAAAGAATGGAAGCGATGACCGGGCATTTTCTCCAGATTTTGCAATCGGTAGTTTTAGATCCCGGTCAGTCTATATCAGATTTAACCATCTTAACTAAAGACGAAGAACAGCAAATCCTTACTCAGTTTAACGAAACCCATGACGCTTTTACCGGCCCTTCAACCTTTATAGAATTTTTCGACAGGCAGCTGCTGGCAAGGCCCAATGATGTTGCCCTGGTTTTTGGAGAGGATAAAATAACTTATGGCGAACTGAATAAAAGATCGGCCCTGCTGGCTGATTATCTTACTTCAAGGGGTGTTGCCAAAGAAACGCTGGTGCCGGTTTGTTTGTATAGAAGTGCGGACCTGGTGGTGGCAATGGTTGCTATTTTAAAAGCGGGCGGCGCTTATGTGCCCATCGATCCCCATTACCCTGCCGAAAGAATTGAATACATGTTGCGCGACACCGGAGCAATGCTTGTTATATCAAATAAAAAGGCCGCCGGCGAATTGCCCCGCAATATTGACCTGGAGAAAATATTGATGGATGAAGTGGATTTAAACATTGTCACTTTGCCTGGCAATCAGACGGTATCCATATCTCCCAATCAGTTGGCTTATGTCATTTATACCTCTGGATCTACCGGCAGGCCAAAAGGCGTAATGATAGAACATGCCTCGCTGGCAAATCTTATCCATTGGCATATTAAAGAGTACTGGTTAACCCCTCAAACCATCAGCACTGCTATGGCCGGTGTAGCCTTTGATGCGTTCGGCTGGGAAATTTTCCCATATCTCGCCGCAGGCGCAACCATTCATATATTAGATGATGATGGGGGGCTTTTGCCTGAAAAGCTGGTTAAAATATTTAATGCTGAAGGTATTACGCATAGTTTTATTTCTACCGCGCTGGTACCCGAATTTGTTGAACGGTCAAAAGGCAATTTGGCTGCCCTGCAAATGTTATTAACGGGCGGAGATAAATTGCCACCGGTTGATATTTCGGGTCTGCACTACCGGTTGATCAACAACTATGGCCCCACCGAAAATACTGTAGTGGCAACCCGTTTTGTTTTGCAGGCATCAAATTATCAGCAAACGCCCCTCATCGGATCACCCATTAGTAACACCAGTTTATTTATTCTGGATGAGAATGACCATTTACTCCCAATCGGTGTGCCCGGTCAATTATGTATAAGCGGGGCACAGGTAGCGAGGGGTTACCTTCACAATGCAACTTTAACCAGTCAAAAGTTCATCAATAACCCATATAGGAGCAGCCTGGGCGATGTTTTGTATAAAACAGGCGACAAATGCAGGTGGACAAAAGATGGAAATATTGAATTTTTGGGCAGGCTCGACGACCAGGTTAAAATAAGAGGTTACCGGATTGAATTGGGCGAAATTGAAAGTTGTGTGTTACAATCTGGTCTGGTTCAGCAAACACTCGTTTTGGTAAACGACAACGGAAAAAATGAAAAACGGCTGGTGGCATATATCGTAGCCGAAAAAGAAGTTGATACGCAATTGCTGATTGGCTATCTTCAAAAATTTCTTCCCGATTATATGATACCAAGGCTTTGGGTGCCTTTAGAGGCTTTTCCCTTAAATAGCAATGGAAAAATAGATAGAAAAGCCTTGCCCGATGTTGAAAAGGCAGGCACGTCTGAAACGCCGTTTGTTGCGCCTGAATCTAAAACAGAAATTCAGCTTGCTGACCTTTGGCAGGAATTATTGAAGGTGGAAAAGATTGGCATAAACGATAACTATTTTGAGGCAGGGGGCCATTCGCTGCTCGCTATGCGGTTGATTGCCGACATTCAGAAAACGTTTGGAATGGAGATAGCGGTAAAAGAGATTTTCGAATTTACCACTATCAGAGAGCTTGCGAGGTTCCTTGAAGTAAAAATGGCTGCTCAAAAAACGGATACCATCAATGAATTTGATGAGATAGTGATATAATGAGGTGCGCCTTTTTGTAAAGTTGACATTGATTGAAATTTGGAAAGGAAATAATGTAATGTGCGTTTGACAGGGATTTTAAATGATTTTCGGCAAAAATTATATTTTATAGAAAAACGAAACAATTTTGAAGAAAGCGATCGACATATTGTATTTAGCAAGGCAGGCCGGTGTTGAAATATTACTCAATGGCAACGATCTGAATGTGCGCATTCCGAAAAACAAAACGATTGATAAGGATATTATTGCTGGTATCAGGGCCAATAAAGAGGCCATCATCAATGTGTTAAGAAACAACGTTTTGGGCAGCGGTGCCGAAGAAGACAAAATACAGCCATATGATAAAGCTGCTATTCCCTTTGTTCCGCTGTCTTTTAGCCAGGAGAGGTTGTGGTTTATCCATCAAATGGAGGGCAGCCTGCAGTACCACCTTACAAAACAATTAATATTAAAGGGAAAGGTTGACGCTGATGCCTTGAACCATGCACTGAAAAATGTGCTGGAGAGGCATGCGATTTTACGCACAGTTTTGCGCGAAAATAGCGGCAAACCTTATCAGCATGTGCTCGATTCCGCCGACTGGAAAATGGATGTGATTGATCTTTTCGCCGAAAACAACCCCGAATTTGTAAAGAAAGCTGTCGCCGCCCGGTCAAATCTGCCTTTCGATCTAAGCAACGATTATTTGATGCGGGCCTCATTGTTCAGGCTGAATGAAACAGAACACCTGCTTACATTAACAATGCACCACATTGCCGCCGACGGATGGTCTTTTCCAATAGTTGTAAGAGAGATCATTGAATTGTACCAGCGCTATCTAACAGGCAATTTGGAGCCCTTAGGTGCTTTGCCGATTCAGTTTGCCGATTATTCCATTTGGGAACGCAGGCAATTGACCAAAGAAGTGCTTGATAAAAAACTGGAATACTGGAAAGAAAAATTGAAAAGCATAACACCTTTACAAATACACACTGATTTTGTAAGGTCTTTGGTAAGAAATGCAAAAGGAGCATCGGTCAGTGGATCCATAGATAACGACCTGTTAAAACAATTGGTTAAGCTGGCCAATCAGCATGGCTGCACTTTGTACATGCTGATGCTTTCAGTTTTTAAAGTGCTTTTATATAGACTGAGCAACCAGCAAGATATATGTGTTGGTGCGTCTATTGCTAACCGCAGCCGTGACGAGATCAAAGATCTGGTCGGCTTTTTTGTAAATACGCTTTCATTCAGAAGCGAGGTTAATGGAACAATGCCGTTTACTGAATTACTTCAGCAGGTAAAGAAAACAACCCTGGAGGCATTTCAGCACCAGGATGTTCCGTTTGAAAAAGTAGTGGAGGCGGTTCTTAAAGAAAGAGATACATCGCGTACACCTGTTTTTCAGGTGATGCTGGTGCTGAACAATACACCTGCTACTCCGAATATTAATCTGGGCGGGCTCCAAATAGTTGCCGCCGAAGAAGAAGTACCGCTTTCAAAATTCGATTTTACTTTCTTTTTGGCGGAGACCGCCAATGGCCTGAATATAAATGCGGTGTATAGCACTGATTTGTTCAGGCACGATACTGTTGTGTCAATGCTTGATCGGTATGTTACGCTCCTGCGATCCGTGGTAAATGAGCCGGGCTCGCGGGTTGGGCTGTTACGAATGATGACGCCTGCCGAAGAGAAAACTATCGTACAGCGTCTCAAGGCTCCTGCATTTACGATGCCTTTAAATAAAAGCGTTGTCAATTTATTTGAAGAACAGGTAGTAAGGTCCCCCGACAGGCTGGCGGTAGTATTTGAAGATGAAGAATGCTCGTTTGCCGAAATGAATGCCAGGGCAAATAAACTGGCCGGGTTTTTAAATCAGCGGGTGATGCATCCCCAATCGCTTATTCCGGTATTTTTAGATCGGTCGGTCGATATGGTAATAAGCATTTTGGCCATACTAAAGGCAGGTCATGCATATGTGCCTATAGAAGTTGATCTTCCTGAAGGCAGGATTGACTTTTTACTTAAAGACCTTGATGCGCATTTCATAGTCAGCAACACTATGAATGCCGCCAAACTAAGTGGCCGAAAAGATATTGAAATAATCAGATCGGATGATAATGCCATCGATGCGCTATCAGCCGATAATTTGCAATTGGAAGTTACCGCCGGCCACCTGGCGTATGTAATTTATACCTCTGGCTCTACGGGCAAACCCAAAGGTGTAATGATCGAACATGGCAGCATTGTGGATTATGTATGGGGACTGAATGCAGCCATCAGGATAGACGAATGCAAGTCTTACGCGCTGGTTTCGTCGTTTGCTACAGACCTTGGCAACACCGTTGTGTTCAGCTCATTACTTTTAGGAGGAACCCTTCACATCCTGTCTAAGGAAAGTGTTGCAAGCAGCCATTACCTCTCCGGTTATTTTTCCAAACACCAGATTGACTGCCTTAAAATAGTCCCTTCGCATTGGAAAGCTTTGAGCCAGGATGGTGAATTATTGCTGCCAAAAAAACGCTTGATTTTTGGAGGAGAGGCATTGTCAGGACGAATAATTGAAGACATCAGGGCAGCTGATCCTTCCTGTAATATTATCAATCATTACGGACCTACCGAAACAACCATTGGCAAATTATTGCATCGCGTAGATCTCAACCAAAATTACACCGATACCATTGCCATAGGTAAGCCATTTGGAAATACCCGCGTGCTGGTACTAAGCAGCCAAATGCAGGTTTGCCCGGCGGGTGTGCCCGGCCAGTTGTATATAGCAGGAAGTGGCGTGGCAAGAGGTTATTTGAACAACGAAGAACTTACCCGGCAAAAGTTTATACAATACATTTCCGGCGAACAATCAATCAGAATGTACGCAACCGGCGATTTGGTGAAAATGTTGCCCGACGGAAACATTTTGTTTTTAGGCAGGGTTGACGACCAGGTAAAAATAAGGGGCTACCGCGTAGAGCTCGGGGAGATAGAAAGCGTGCTCCGAAAAATGCCTGGCATTCATTTATGCGCGGTAACTGCGCCAGCCGATACGCTGGGTGTGCGAAATTTGATAGCATACATCCAGCCGGAAAAATCACTTACGCAGCAGCAGGTTTTGGAATACCTGCAGGCGCTTTTGCCTGACTATATGCTGCCCGCCGAAATTGTTTTCTTAGAAGAGATGCCTTTAACCATCAACGGAAAGATTGACAAAAAAGCCTTGCCCGATCCCGGGCAGTATACCCATAAACAGCAAAGTTATACACCTGCCCGCAACAGCACAGAACAACGTCTCTGCCAGCTTTGGCAGCATATATTGGAAGTGGAGCCTATTGGTATTCACGATGACTTTTTTGCCCTCGGAGGCCATTCGTTGCTGGCTGTCAGATTGATTTCACTTATAAGAAAGGAGTTCGATATTGAAATACCTATCAGTCATATTTTCGATTATCCTACCATAGCCCTGCTGTCAGAACAGTTGGTTAGCGCAAAAGCAGGTGTGGTTTTGCCTCCTGTTTCTGCGGTAGATCCGCGGCCCAAACATATT
This sequence comes from Chitinophagales bacterium, assembly GCA_038204535.1. Classification (GTDB taxonomy): domain Bacteria; phylum Bacteroidota; class Bacteroidia; order Chitinophagales; family Chitinophagaceae; genus Segetibacter. The sequence continues at coordinate 36,527 of JBBRCW010000001.1, forward strand.
CCGCTCTCTTTTAGCCAGGAACGGCTTTGGTTTATTGATAAGTTAGAAGGCAGCCTTGCTTACCATGTTCCTGCTGTGTTGCGTTTAAAGGGAAAACTGCAGACAGATGCACTCGGTTTGTCGCTCAAAACCATTGTTAATCGTCACGAGGTTTTACGTACTTTTTTTATTGAGCAGGAAGGCCAGGTTTACCAGCAGGTAAAAGAAAAAGATCAATGGCATTTGCAATTGGTGGATGGAACAGCATTTATTGGCGATGATACGAGCCTGCGCGGGTATGTGCAACAGTTAATAACGTCGCCGTTCGATTTGTCTAAGGATGATATGTTACGGGCAACGCTCATCACAATCTCCGACGAGGAATTTGTATTAGTTATCACGGTGCATCATATTGCCTCCGATGGATGGTCGCGTTCAATTATTGTTGATGAGCTGGCCAGCATATATAGCGACATTACAAACAACCAGCCGGTTCATTTATCACCCTTAACGGTGCAGTACGCGGATTATGCCATTTGGCAACGAAATTATATAAAGGACGACGTTCTGCAGAAACTGCTGCAATACTGGAAAGAAAACCTGGCTGGCACCGAAACACTACGGTTGCCTGTTAACCATCAGCCTGGTTCAGGCCAAAGTAAGTTAGGTGGCAGCGTTCCCTTTGAAATAGACAGCCAGTCGGTGGTCTCTTTGCACCGGTTAAGTCAGCAACAGGGCAGCACGTTGTTTATGACTTTGTTGGCTTGTTTTAAAGTGTTGTTATTCCGCTATACCGGTCAAACGGATATTTGTATTGGAACACCCATAGCTGGACGGCAACATCAGGAACTGGAAAATCTGATCGGGTTTTTCCTCAATACATTGGTCATTCGCACTAACATTGATTCCAAACAGTCTTTCATACAGTATTTGCAGCAGGTTCGTGCGGTAACACTGCAGGCATATGAGCACCAGCAAGTGCCCTTCGAGAAAATTGTGGAGGCGGTAGTTACCCATCGCGATGTGGGAACAACACCTTTGTTTAATGTAATGTTTGTGCTACAGAATACACCCGATGTAAAAGTGCTGGTTCTGGGTGATGTTAAACTGACGGATGAAATGACAGACCTGCATGCCTTCCGGTACGAGCTGTCTATGTTTTTAACTGAAGCAAATGGCGTTATAACCGGATCCCTCGACTATGATGCCAGGTTGTATAGCAAGCAATGGGTTGAAACACTCGTGGGGCACTATATTCAATTAATTAAAGAAATAGCGGGCCAGCCGGATAAGTCAATTTCCGGCGTTCAGTTATTGAGCCAGCAGCAAAAACAACATTTGCTTTTCTTATTAAATGAAACCGGTACCGCAGCACCGCAAGGCAAAACTATCATTCAGTTGTTTGAAGAAAGGGTTGCTGCCGGTCCGCACCAGGTTGCATTGATACACGGCAACCATTCGCACACTTTTCAAGAGATAAACCAGCGTGCCAATAGCCTGGCAAACCTGCTGATTGAAAAGGGGGCAGGTGCCGGAACAATTGTGCCTGTTTATATTGAAAGGTCGGTGGAGATGGTGATCGGTTTACTGGCCGTTGCCAAAACAGGTGCCATCTATGTACCGTTAGACCCCGACTATCCCGAAGAAAGGATACAGTATATTATCAATGACACCGAAGCACAGTTTGTGGTTACAAGCCAGGCATTGGCTCATTACTTTGACAACGGGCAAAAAAGAACCATCATTGCCATACCTGAAGAATGGAAAAACGAAACTGATTGCAATAATTCATCGCCGGGCATCACGGCTGATTCTACTTTCTGTATGGTGTATACTTCCGGTTCAACGGGTAATCCAAAAGGAGTAAAACTCAGCAATGCAAATGTACTGAACCGCATCAACTGGATGAACGATGCCTATCCTTTTACCCAGGGAGAAAGGGTTGCGCTTAAAACTTCCATAGGCTTTGTGGACCATATCAGCGAAATATTTTCGCCGTTGATATTTGGCATTACCGGGGTAATTTTTAGTAAGAACGACTTGTTAGACATGGAACTTCTTTGCGAAAAATTATACAGCCACCAGGTGAGCCGCTGGGTGCTGGTTCCATCATTATTAAGCGCCTTTATACAGCATATAAAAGACAACCCGATGTCGTTGCCGGCATTAAAGTATTTTACCAGCAGCGGCGAATTGCTCAGCGGCGAATTGGTGAAAGATTTTTACAAGGTTTTTCCAGCCGCCCATCATAAACTGCTGAATATTTATGGCTCCAGCGAAGTATCGGCAGACGTAACCTGTTACGATACAAGTGCAGATTTTATGGGTTATGGCAATGGTAATACAAATGCGGAGCTTTCAGAAAGCGGATATAAAGTGCCCATTGGTAAGCCCATTGCTAATTGCAGCATTTACCTGGCAAATAAAGATATGAACCTTGTACCCCAGGGATGTTATGGCGAAATTTGTGTGGGCGGCGCACCGGTGGGCCAGGGATATTATAAGAATGAAGAATTAAACCTCCAAAAATTTATAAACGATCCTTTTAATGGCAATGGAGGTAAGATATTTAGAACGGGCGATATTGGCCGCTGGCTGCCCGATGGCAATATTGAATATGCCGGCAGAATAGATGACCAGGTAAAAATTAGAGGCAATAGGGTAGAACCGGGCGAAGTGGAGAACGCCTTGATCGAAAGCGGATTGATTATACAAGCGGCGGTAGTGGCTGGTAAAGACCAAAAGGGCAATAATTATTTGGTAGCCTATTTAGTTGCAAATGATTATAATAAACAGGCCCTGATAAGTGTTTTGCAAAAGAAAATACCGGCTTATATGATACCGGCCTTTTGGGTTCAGGTGGAATCTTTGCCTCTAACCCCCAGTGGTAAGATCGATAAAAAACAATTGCTTTCGTTACCTCTGCCGCAGCAATCGCAAAACGAATATATAGCCCCCCGTACTGCTACTGAAAAAGTATTGGCCGAAATTTGGCAGCACCTTTTGCATATTGAAAAGGTAGGTGCGGAGGATAATTATTTTGAATTGGGCGGGCATTCATTAATGATCGTAAAATTGGTCTCGGCTATCCGCAAACAATTTTCTATTACGGTTCCCCTGGCGGTCTTATTTCAGTTGAATACCGTTGCGGCATTAGCCGGTTATATTGATTGGGAGCTAAATTCTATTGGCCACGAGGAAACGGCAGCAATGGAAGTTGTAAAATTATAAAGTTAAAATGGTTAGCAAGGTTATTGACATATTGCAAAACGCAAGAAGCAAAGGAGTGATTGTCACTTTTGAGGATGGCGAGCTATTGGTAAAATTTGCCAAAGACCATGCTGTTTCTCCAGGCTTAATGGCCGAATTAAAAGAGAATAAACATGCCATCATTGATTTTTTGAGTAATGATAAATGGAAATCAACAAAAAACGATGCCCTTCAATTTCATATAAAACCGGCTGATAAAACTTTACTTACATGTTTACCATTATCGTTCAGCCAGGAGCGGTTGTTATTTATTGATGCGTTGGAAGGAACACTTCAATATCATTTGCCTGCTGTATTTAAAATATCGGGCAATTTAAATACAGGTTATCTTGAAAAGGCCTTTCGGCAAGTCGTAAATCGCCACGAAGTATTGCGTACCGTAATAGGTAAAACCAAAGAAACCTGGTGCCAGTTAATCAGCCCGCAAGACGAGTGGTTTTTAAACAAGACCGATCTTGAAATAGATAGCCGGCAGGATGAAGCAATTGAAGAGGAGATTAAGAAGTTAATAGCAAAGCCTTTCGATCTGTATAAAGACCCTATGCTTAGGGCAAACCTTGTTTACCTGGGCGCAGACGAATACCTGCTGGTAGTTGTGGTGCATCATATTGCTGCCGATGGCTGGTCGCTGGGTATTATAATGAGCGAAGTGGCTGAGATCTTTAACGCCTTGTACCTGCAAAAAGAAGCTCAGCTACTGCCATTGCCCATACAATTTGCCGACTTTGCCATTTGGCAGCGCAACTACTTACAGGGCGATGTTTTAGAAAAAAAACTTAAATATTGGACTGATAAATTAAACGACGTCGCTCCCTTGCAACTGCCTGCCGATTTTGCACGACCGGCCATTCAAAGCACACGTGGAAATGCGGAAACTTTTGAAATTGATTCACCGCTGGTGACATCGCTGCAAAAACTTAGTATCCAGCAGAATAATACCCTTTTTGTAACCTTGCTTGCAGCCTTTAAATTGTTACTATTCCGGTATAGCAACCAGGCAGACATTTGCGTGGGGTCTCCCATTGCGGGCCGCCAACAAGACGAGCTGGAAAATTTGGTGGGGTTCTTTGCCAATACCGTTGCATTACGCTCTATTGTTGATCCTGAACTGTCGTTTGTTGATTGGATGCAGCTTGTAAAAACAACTACACTGCAAGCTTTTGAACATCAGGAGGTGCCCTTTGAAAAAATAGTTGAAAAGGTAAACATCAAAAGAGACCTTAGCCGAAGCCCGGTTTTCCAGGTATTGTTTGCGTTGCAAAACATTGGCGGTGTTGCTGCAACGGGTTTAACAGGTGCGGTACTGACCGGCCTGTCTTTGCCGCATTCCACCTCGCGTTTCGAACTGAGTTTTAATTTAACGGAAACAGCCAATGGTTTACGTGTTACGGTAGAGTATTGTACCGATCTGTTTAAACGGCAGACAATTGTAAGAATGAGTACGCATTTTCTGCAATTGCTTCATGAGGTGGTCAACAACCCCGCCCAAAAAATTGCGCATATTAACCTGTTGCCTGATGCTGAAAGGCAACAACTATTGCGTGATTTTAACAGCACCGAAAAAGCATTGCCAGGCATTCAAACCATATGCGGCATGTTTGAACAGCAGGTAGCTGCCACGCCCAATGCAATCGCCTGCGTATTCGAAGACAGTCAAATTAACTATGCAGAATTGAATGGCCGCGCCAATCAACTGGCGCATTATTTACAATTTCGTGGTGTAGGGTCAGAAACCCTGGTGCCCATTTGTATTGAGCGGGGCATTTCTTTAATGGTGGGGCTTTTGGCCATATTAAAAACCGGTGCGGCATTTGTTCCGGTTGATCCCGAATTTCCGGCTGAACGAATACAGTTTATGGTTGAGGATTCAGCTGCAAAATTGATAGTTACCAGCGCACAAAGCAGGGGCAGATTGCCGCAAACGAATACGGCAGCAATCATAGATCTGGAAGCCCTTCAGGATACCTTAAACCAACAACCTGCAGAAAATCTTTCAACCGTGGTTTCACCCGGCAGCCTCGCTTATATTATTCACACTTCAGGTTCTACCGGTAAACCAAAAGGTGTAATGGTTGAGCATAGAAGTGTGGTGAACCTGCTGATGGCAATGGCAGAAAGAATAGATTTTAATGCTTGTTCTTCTTTTTTATCAGTCACTACCTACAGCTTCGATATTTGCTATCTCGAAGTTTTTATGCCTTTGGTATTCGGTGCCAAATTATTCATAGTACCCAGGCATGTTTCGGCCGATGGTTTTTTGCTACAAAATAGCCTTTCTAAATTTTCGCCTACCCACATGCAAGCCACACCTTCAACCTGGCAAATGTTAGTGAGCAGCGATTGGCAGAATAGTGGAGAAATGAAAATGTTAATCGGCGGGGAGGCGGTAAAGGAAGAGATAAAAGAAAGCCTGACCCGGCTGGGAAACGTCTGGAATGTTTATGGCCCAACCGAGACAACCATTTGGTCGGCAACACAAAAACTAGAACAGGGCGAAAAGATTGTAATTGGTTCGCCAATCGACAATACACAAATTTATATTTTAGACCGCAATAATAACCTGGCAGGTATTGGACTGCCCGGCGAAATATGCATAGCCGGCATTGGCCTTGCCAGGGGATATTTAAACAGGCCCGATCTTACCGCCGAAAGATTTGTAATAAATCCGTTGGCTGATGCCGGGGGAGCCATCATGTACAGAACCGGCGACCTGGGCAAATGGCTGCCCAACGGAACCATTGAATACATAGAGCGTATAGACGACCAGGTAAAAATAAGGGGTTACCGGATAGAATTGGGTGAGATAGAAAATGTGCTGCAGCAAAGCGGGTTGGTTAAACAGGTGGTGGTAGCGGCCAAACAAGACTTTGCCGGCAACAATATGCTGGTGGGCTATTTTATCGCCGCCGGCAAAGTAGACAAAGATGAGTTGATTAGCTATCTAAAAGAAAAATTGCCGGAGTATATGGTCCCCGGCCTGTGGTACGAACTGGAAAGTTTTCCTTTAACACCCAATGGTAAAATTAACCGCAAGGCCCTGCCCGATGTTGATCTAAAGGGAATTTCGCAACAGGTATATTCAGCGCCGGCAAACGAACTTGAAATACAGCTTGCCAATATCTGGCAATCGTTTTTAGGGTTGGATGCAATAGGTGTTCACGATAACTTTTTTGAGCTGGGCGGCCATTCTTTACTTGCTATGCAGGTGATAGCTTCCATTCGAAAAAATTTGGGGATAGAAATTTCATTAAGGGAAATATTTATTCATTCAACCATTTTCGATCTGGCGAAAACCACAAAGCAAAAGAAAGATCAAACGGCGGTTGTCAAAATTACACTGGCGGAGCGCCCTCAACACATACCGCTTTCATTTAGCCAGGAGCGGTTGTGGTTTATTGATCGTTTAGAAGGAACGCTGCCATATCATCTGCCTGCTGTTTTGCGTCTTACAGGAAATTTAAATGCAGATGCTTTGGAGCAGGCATTTAAAACGGTGATTGCCAGGCACGAGATATTAAGAACCATTTACCTCGACGATCAGGGCCAGCCTTACCAGTTAGTAAAAGATACATCCGGATTTTTATTGGCTTATAATAAAGATTTGCGTAGCACCTTGCCACAAGACTGGTTATCGTTAATCGCTAACATTGTATCAAGGCCTTTCGATCTTACAAAAGATGATATGCTGCGGGGCGAATTAATACAGCTAAACGATCAGGAGCATTTACTGGTGGTTGTTTTGCACCATATAGCGGCAGACGGCTGGTCAATACAATTGTTTGTTAGCGAGGTGGCATCCTTATACAAACAATACAGTACGGCACAGCCGGCAAACCTGCCTGCATTGCCTTTTCAATATGCCGATTATGCCGTTTGGCAGCGTTCCTATTTGCAGGGTCACATCCTTGAAAACAAACTGGCATATTGGAAAAATAAATTAACCGGAACAGAACCATTGCAGCTTCCCATCGATCATGTACGACCGGTTGTTCAAACGTCGCTGGGCGGTGTAGAGAGCTATTCTTTGCCCGATGACCTGGTAAACGGGGTTTGGAATATTAACCGCAAAAACGGGGTTACCACGTTTATATCTATACTATCGGTAATAAAAATATTATTACACAGGTATTGCAGCCAAAGCGATATATGCATTGGAACGCCGGTGGCCAACCGCAACCTGCCGGGCCTCGAAGATTTGATCGGTTTTTTTGTAAATACACTTGCTCTGCGTACGCAGGTCGATGCCGGCGATTCTTATGACCAGCTACTTCAGAAAGTTAAAACCACCGTATTAGAAGCTTTCGATTACCAGGAGGTTCCTTTTGAAAAAGTGGTTGAAGCCGTAGTTAAAAAAAGAGATCTCAGCCGCAGCCCCTTGTTCCAGGTGTTGTTTGTAATGCGTACCAGCAAAGGTGGGCAGGCTTTTGATACAGGCGAATTGCAGATAAGTAACGAACCTTTTGAGCAGTCTACGGCAATGTTCGATCTTATTTTTTACCTGACAGAAACCGGCACCGGCATGCACCTGGCCATAGAATACAGAAAAGATATTTTTAAGCCGGATACCATACAGCGCATGGTAATTCATTTTAATGAATTACTGACAGGTATTATAATGGATACGGGTCAAATGCTTGGCAATCTATCCATGCTTACCGGCGTGGAGAAAAGACAGCTATTAATTAATTTCAACGATACCGGTGCGGCTTATCCGGCAAACAAGCGAATAGAACATTTTTTTGAAGAACAGGTATTGCTTCAGCCAAACGCCACCGCGGTTGTTTTTAACGATGAAGAACTTACCTATAAACAACTGAATCAAAAGGCCAACCAATTGGCGCATTATCTGCAGGGTAAAGGTGTTAAAGCCAATACCCTGGTGCCTTTATTTCTGGAGCGTGGTTTTAATATGGTGGTTGCCGTAATGGCAATATTAAAGGCAGGAGGTGCCTATGTTCCGGTCGATCCCGAATATCCCGCGGAAAGAATTGCATTTATGCTGCAAGAAGTGGAGTCGCCTTTTATCTTATCCACCCGGCAAAGCAAATCCTTGCTGCAGCCTATGACCAATGCGCAAATTATTGATCTTGACGAAGAAGAGGTTTTTGAAAAACAGCCCATATCCAATCCGATAAAAGAATATGTGCCTAATGATATTGGATACATTTTGTACACCTCTGGTTCAACGGGCAGGCCTAAAGGAGCGTTTATGCCGGTTGGTGCACTGGTAAATTTGTTGCATTGGCAGCAACAGCAGTTTGCTCCCGGACATCGCAATGTGTTGCAATTTGCAACACTAAATTTTGATCCCAGCTTTCTTGAAATTTTTGGCACCCTGGGTTATGGTGGTACTTTATTTTTAATTGATGGTGAACGCCGGAAAGATGTGGCCGAACTGGTAGCAGATTTTAAGCGATTCCGCATTACGCATTTTTATACGCCCTATGTGGTGTTAAAGGCCATTGCGGAGTATATGGGCGATAGAGGTGCTGAATTAACAGATATGAAAGAATATCTGGTTGCCGGTGAGCAGCTTAAAATGAATGAAGAACTCATAAATTTTCTTCAAAAAAGCAACGCGGTTCTTACCAATCAATATGGCCCTACAGAGGGGCACGTCGTCAGTAGTTTTACATTCAGGCAATATAGCAATGTGCCGTTGCTGCCACCCATAGGCAAACCCATTTATAATACGCAGTTATATATTTTAAATGATTGTTTGCAGCCGGTGCCTGTGGGTGTTACCGGCGATTTATTTATTGGGGGAGTGCCGTCGCTGGCCGGATATATAAAACAGCCGAAATTAATGACTGAAAAATTCATTAACGATCCATTTAGTGATATTGAAAATGCCCGGCTATATAAAACCGGCGATGTAGCAAAATGGTTGCCCGATGGCAACATCGATTTTTTAGGTAGAAAAGACGATCAGGTTAAAATAAGGGGTTTTCGTATTGAACTGGGCGAAATTGAAAGTGTATTGCTGCAATGCGACGAGGTAAACCAGGCAGCGGTTTTGGCAAAAGAAGACCGCAATGGAAATAAGCGATTGATCTGCTATGTGGTTTCAAATACAAAATTCGAACAGGATACGCTGGTCAGGTATCTTAAGCAAAAATTGCCCGACTATATGGTGCCTTCTCTATGGGTACCTATGCAAACGCTGCCCGTAAACAAAAGCGGTAAGATTGACAAACGCTCGTTGCCCGAACCTGATTTAAATAACCTGTTCGATAATCAATATACTGCACCGCGAAACCCTGCAGAGAATGCCCTGGCAGAAATCTGGAAAAATTTATTGAAGGTTGAAAGGGTAGGCGTTTATGATAATTTCTTTGAATTGGGGGGGCATTCTTTATTGGCCACCCGTTTGGTATCAGCAATACGAATTAAGCTGCAGGCAGAACTATCGATACGCGACTTGTTTATGCATCCCGTTATCGCTGAGCTGGCTGAGCTTATTAAGACGCAAAATACCGAAACCCTGCTGCCACCTTTGCAGCCTATGGAAAGGCCTTTGCACCTGCCATTATCTTTTAGCCAGGAGCGCCTTTGGTTCATAGACCAGTTAAACGGAAGTGTTGCCTATCACCTGCCTTCCGTTATCAGTCTGACTGGTAATTTACAGTTGCAGGCATTGCAATTTGCCTTAAAAACGTTGATTGATCGCCACCAGGTTTTGCGTACCGTTTTTCCAGGTATAGACGGTAAACCCAGCCAGGTGGTAATGGATTCCGATGACTGGCAAATGTCTGTTATTGATATGCCCGCTACCGATAAAGAGAATGCAAACCTGCATGTTTTAACGGCCAGGCTTATTCAGCAGCCTTTTGATCTTTCAAAAGATTTCATGCTTCGGGCAACTGTTATAAAAAAGTCGGAAACAGACCATCTGCTTGTCATCAATATTCATCATATTGCTACCGATGGCTGGTCGGTACCAATTATTGTAAAAGAAATTTCAGAACTATACCTGGCCTTTATTGAGCGCCGCGAACCGTTGCTGCCTTTATTGCCCGTGCAATATGCTGACTTTGCCATTTGGCAGCGAAATATTTTACAGGGGGCTTTCTTGGAAACAAAGCTGCAATATTGGAAGCAGAAATTGCAGGGTGCAGAAACCTTACAATTGCACGAAGACTATACAAGGCCGGCCTTACAAAGCTATACGGGGGCAAGCATTGAGGGTGCTGTTTCAAAAGAAATTACCGACGGGTTGCAGCAGCTTAGTCTGCAGCACGACAGTACGCTATTTATGACTTTGCTGGCTGCGTTTAAAATATTGCTTCACAAATACAGCGGACAAAAGGATATTTGTGTGGGCACACCTATCGCTAACCGTACCACCCAGGAAACAGAAAGCCTGGTGGGCAATTTCATTAACCTGCTGGCTATTCGTTCGCATGTGGAGCCAGATGAGGCTTTTACCGCTTTTTTAAAGCAGGAAAAAGACGAAACCCTACAGGCATACGAACACCAGGAAGTTCCGTTTGAAAAAGTGATTGAAGCGGTAATGCCTGAGAGGGATGTTAGCCGCAGCCCGCTCTTTCAGGTAATGCTGGTATTGCAGAATTTTGAAGAAGCGCCCGCCCTTTCATTAGGCGATATGCAGCTTTCGGTACAAAGGTATAGCCATGAAAGCACCAAATATGATATCACCCTTTTTGCGGTTGAAGGTAAAGACGGACTTCGGTTAACCATAGAGTATTGCTCTGCCTTGTATAAAGAAAGTTCTATCAGCCGCCTCTTTGAAAACTACATGCGTTTGCTGGGTAATATTGCGGCAAGGCCCGATCAAAAAATTAAAGACATCTGCCTGTTAAATGCACAAGAAAAACAAGGCCTGCTTTATTTTGGCAGTGGTGCAAAAGTGATTTTGCCGCAAAGTAAAACGGTCGTGACTTTGTTTGAAGAACAGGCTGCAAAATCGGAAGATGCGGTTGCCCTGATATTTAACGATCAATCCATTTCTTATCGTCTATTGAATGAACAGGCAAATTTATTAGCGCGCCAATTAATAAAGGCTGGTGCAGGTGCAGAAACATTGGTTCCCATTTGCACAAGCGAGGGCCCCGAAATGATTATTGGCATCCTGGGTATTTTAAAAGCCGGTGCGGCATATGTACCCATTGATCCCGCATTGCCTGCTGAAAGAATTTTATTCATTTTAAAAGATACCGGTGCAGAAATATTGGTCGTTAATTCAGCGGCGTTAAAAAGTATTCCTCCGTCATTGGCCCTTCATATCATAAACATTGATACAATGAGGTCAGCAGGTGCCGCAGAAGAAATTAGTAACCTCAACGCAAACATTTCGCTGCAGCAGCTTGCGTATGTTATCTATACTTCGGGTTCAACCGGCACACCTAAAGGAGTCTTGTTACAGCATGGTAACTTATTAAATTATTTATTGAACAGTAAAACCCGTTACATCCTAAACAACCCGGATGGCGCAGGTTCTTTTGTGCATCTTTCTTACACATTCGATGCTTCGTTAACGGCTATATTTATGCCCCTGGTAGAAGGCAGGCCAATAGTTATTGCTTCAAAACAATATGCGGATGTATTTGAAGATCCGAATTTTCATATCAATGCACCCTATGATTTTATTAAAGTAACTCCAGCCCATTTGCCATTGCTTTTTAACCGTTTTAGAACTGAGACAGGTAAAATCGTAACTAATAAAATTGTGGTGGGAGGAGAAGCTTTACAGTTGAGCCAGTTGCAGGTTCTTCAAGACGAAACATTAGCCGTAGAGGTGATCAACGAATATGGTCCGACTGAAGCAACGGTTGGGTGCAGCACTTTCAATTTTTTGCGTTCACACATCGATGAAAAGGAAAAGAGTATTTCTATTGGCAAGCCGATCGATAATGTCGAAATATTTATTCTGGATGATGAACTGCAGCCAATGCCCATTGGTATTGCGGGGGAGATATGCATTGGCGGCGATGGCCTTGCAAGGGGGTATTTAAATCGGGCGGATCTTACAATGGAGAAGTTCATACCGCACCCCTTTGATAATGGAGCGGCTAAAAGATTGTATAAAACCGCCGACCTGGGCAGATGGTTAGCCGATGGAAATATAGAATACCTTGGGAGGATTGACGACCAGGTAAAGATTAGGGGATATAGAATAGAGCCAGGCGAAATAGAGAATGTGCTGCAGCAGAACAGTATGGTTAACCAGGCTGCTGTGCAGGTAGTAACGGGCGACAATGGCAATAAAAGATTGGCTGCCTATATAGTGCCGGGTAATGGTTTCGAAAAAGAAGCGCTTATAGCCTGGTTAACAGAAAGGCTGCCCGATTACATGCTGCCGCAAGCATGGGTATTGTTACAACAAATGCCCCTGACTGCTAATGGCAAAACCGATCGCAAAGCGCTGCCGCCTTTTGAACAGCAGCCACACACTGGTGCCTATATTCGGCCGCAAACAGAATTGCAAATGGCAATGGCCGCTATCTGGAGCGAATTGCTGGGCTTAGAACAGGTTGGATTAGACGATAACTTTTTTGAGCTGGGCGGAGATAGTATTCAAACGATACAGGCCGTAAGCCGTGCCGGCCGCTTAGGTTATCGCATGCAGCCACGCGACATATTTATTCATCAAACCATAGGGCGTTTAAGTAAAGCGCTGGCAGACAGATCTGGCCAAAACATTACGGCCGAACAGGGCGAACTTAAGGGGCCTGCCGGTTTGCTGCCAATCCAACAATGGTTATTAAACAACAATACATCCGGTGTTTCGCACTTCAATCAGAGTGTGTTGCTGCAGATCAGCAAAAGTATTAGTGCCCAGGTTTTACAGCAGGTATTAAATGCGTTGCTCAGGCACCACGATGCCTTGCGGTTCAGGTACGAAAACGAACAGGCAAAATGGCTGCAGGTTTATGGTGAGGTCCTGGGAAAGCTGTATATAGAAGACCTGAGAGAAGCACAAGATAGCAAGTTGGCTGTAGAGGAGGTTACCAACCGGTATCAGCAAAGCCTCGACATACAAAGAGGTGATTTGGTAAGAGTGGTATGGATGCGAATGCCGGAGGAAGGGAAAAATGAAGAACGAATAGTGAATAATGAAGAACTAATAGTGAACAGTGAAGAACGAATAGTGAATAATGAAGAACCTTCAACTCAAAACCCTCAGCCATCAACCATCAACGCTTCCGTCAACCGCCAACTGACAACTGACAACTCACAACTCACAACTGACAACTCCCAACTCAACACTCACCACGAAAATCGCTTGCTGATCATCATTCATCATTTAGCGGTTGATGGTGTATCGTGGCGAATACTTTTAGAGGATATAGAATTGTTATTGGCTGCTGCTGAGAACAAACAACAGGCATTACTTCCGCCAAAAACAAGCAGTTACCGCCAATGGTACCAGGCTTTGGAACTTTATAGCCAATCTAATAAGCTTTTGTTGCAGAAAGATTATTGGCAGCAGGTAACTCAGTATAAAAGCAGCATAACCACCGATAGGTCATTTGAGGGAGTTATACAGGTAAAGGACCTTGTAAATCGGAAGGCAGTACTCGACGCGGAGAATACCAGGCAGTTATTGCAAGACATTCCACGGGTGTATCATACAGGTATAAACGATTTGTTATTGGCCGCACTGGCCCGCACTTTTAAACAACAATTCAAAGCGCAAAAATTACTGATTGGTTTAGAGGGCCATGGCCGCGAAGACATAAGCCCCGATATTGATATTAGCCGTACGGTTGGGTGGTTCACCAGCCTATACCCGGTACTACTCGATACAGAAAATTGCAGGGATGACGACCAGTTGATTAAAAGTGTAAAGGAACAGTTGCGTGCCATACCCGACAAAGGACTCGGCTATGGCGTTTTAAAATATATTAATGGGGAGAAAGATTTACAAACAGATCCTTCGCAGGCGCAATGGGATGTATTATTCAATTACCTGGGCCAGTTAGACAATACAGCAGGCAGCAGTCCTTATTTGCTGGCAGCTTCGGAAAGTTCGGGTGCTGGCCGTGGTGAGGATATTGCTGTTGATGAAAAGATCTCATTGCTGTGTTTTGTAACCAATGGCCAGCTTGTTTTTAAATGGGATTATAGCCAGCGTCATTTTTCGCAAAACACGATCATCGCATTGGCTGGTCTTTATGTTGAAAATCTGAAGGCAATCATTTCGCATTGCAAATGGATAATGGCTAAGGGTGCCACCGTTTATACACCATCAGACTTTGGTTTATCCGGCGATGTTAGTGTAGAGGAGCTGGACAATTTTTTAGAAGAAGAGGACAATATTTTAAGTTTTTAAAAGAAGAAAATTGTATGGGTATTCAGGAATTTATAGAGCATTTACGGCAAAACCAATTTTCTTTAATTGCTGACAACGATAAATTGTTATTAAAGGGAGATAAGCGCAAAACGCCCGGTGAAAAAGGCGCACCGATCAACCCCGGTGATTTTATAGTTAACTACATTAAGTCAAATAAGCAAGCGCTCATTGAATATTTATCGGACACCACAAGCGATATTTTACAGCAGAAAAATACCAGGAACATTGAATCTATGTACCGGTTAAGCGGGCTGCAGCAAGGTATGTTGTTTCATGGTTTGTACGATGCTGGTGTGAAGACATACACCAACCAGTTTTTTTGCGATATAAAAAATGTTCAATTAGATGTTTTTAAAAAGAGCTGGGCTGTTGTATTAGACCGATATACTATTTTAAGAAGCGCCTTTTTTTACGATACGTTTAAGGTTCCTGTTCAGTGCGTTTTCAGGCAAGTGGAAATGCCGGTAGAGGTAATTGATGTAAGTGATAAAAACGACGCAAGCATTGATGCGCTTTTTCAGGAGTACCTTGAAACCGATCGAAACAAAGGATTTGATTTTAAAGCGCCCCCTTTAATGAGGGTAACTTTATTTAAGAAAGACAGCGGAACTTTTAAAATGTTGTGGACATTTCACCATCTTTTGTTCGATGGCTGGTCTTTGCCGGTTATTATTGGCGAGTTATTAAAGACCTACGAAATACTTGTTTCGGGCGGGGAGGTAAATCGCGACGTTGATCATTTTAGAGACTATATCAACTACCTTGACCAGATTGACAGGGAGCTGGAAAAAAAGTATTGGGTAAACTATTTAAAAGGATTGGAATACGGCACTGTAATGCCGTTTGCCAGTGCGGCACAAGATCGCAACAAAGGGGCCGGATTGTATAAAACGAATTCGGTAAATCTAAACGTTAATGAAACTGCCGGGATCATTGCCTTTGTTCAAAAAAATAAAATAACCGTCAATACTTTAATGCAGGGCGTTTGGGCCAGCCTGCTTCATCAATATACCGGCAATAAGCAGGTTGTTTTTGGTGTAATCGTTTCCGGACGGCCCGAAGATCTTTCGGATGTTGAACAGCGGGTAGGCATGTATATCAACACGCTGCCATTAAAGGCTGTTTTTGATGATGAACAAACGATTAGCGGGTGGCTGCAGCAGCTTCAGCGCGAACAGATTTCTTCAAGACAATTTCAATATACACCGTTACAGAAAATAAAAGAATGGTCGGGGCTAAAAGATGAATTGTTTGACAGTTTACTGGTATTCGAAAATTATCCCGTCAGTGAACTGTTATCATCAAAAAAATGGGCTATCGGGTTCGACAATATTTCTTTTAAAGAAAATACAAATTTCCCGTTCACTATTCTCGTTTCGCAGTCAAGCCAGATAAATATATCCTTCAGTTATAATGCTGATATAATTGGTGATAATGATGCTGCGGCTATCCGCAATCACTTTACCACCCTGCTTCAAAATTTAGTGCTGAATTCAAACCAGCCGCCGGGGTCGCTGTCGTTGCTTTCAGATAGTGAGCGGCGGCAAATACTGCATGATTTTCAGGGAAGGAAAGCCTTATTTAAAAAAGAGAGCCTGGTAACTTTATTCGAACAGCAGGTTGCTGTTTCCTTGAGCAAGCCCGCAATTATAAGCGGAGATCGAACGATTACGTATCAGGAACTAAATGAACGGGCAAACCGTCTCGGTCATTATTTGCAAAGCCTTGGCGCAAAAAAAGATAGCCTGGTTCCTGTTTTTATGGATCGGGATATAGAAATGGTTGTAGCCTTGTTAGCCATTTTAAAATGCGGTGCGGCGTATGTGCCGGTAGATGTAAGCTATCCGCAGCAAAGGGTAGATTACATGATCAAAGACAGCGGCGCTGCATGGGTACTTTGCAGCACAACTGTCAGCGACCGGCTGCAGCATATAGAAGGCGTTCAGGTGATTGAGATTGATAAAGAAGTACAATTTAATCTTCACCCGATAAGCGACCTGCATTTAACCATCAGCCTGCATGATCTGGCTTATGTAATGTACACCTCTGGCAGCACCGGCCAGCCAAAGGGAGTGATGATAGAACATAAAAGCGTCAGTACATTTATACAATGGTGTCACCAGGAGTTTGCGCAATCCGACATTGAAACGGTATATGGCGGCACGTCAGTTTGTTTCGATCTTTCGGTGTTTGAAATTTTCTTTAGCCTGACCGCCGGTAAAAGACTGCGCATCTTACAAAACGGCCTGCAGGCTGCTGCTTACCTGCAGACCGACCA
Organism: Chitinophagales bacterium; assembly: GCA_038204535.1. Taxonomy (GTDB): domain Bacteria; phylum Bacteroidota; class Bacteroidia; order Chitinophagales; family Chitinophagaceae; genus Segetibacter. Next base: position 53,371 of record JBBRCW010000001.1, read on the forward strand.
AAAAGTCTTGCTCAACAGCGTTCCTTCGGTCATAGAAAGTTTACTAAAAGAGCAGGCCGGCTTCAGCAATGTAACGGTCATAAATATGGCTGGCGAACCAGTACCTGTTTACGTTCAGCAACACCTGGACCAGGACCGGATTGAGGTGCGTAATTTATATGGCCCCACAGAAGATACTACCTACAGTACTGTGTACCGTATGCGCAAAGGGCAGCCGCTGTACATAGGCAAACCAATAGCCAATACAAATGTGTTTATAGTAAACCCACAGATGCAATTGTTGCCGCCGGGTATCGCCGGCGAGATTTGTATTGGAGGCGATGGCCTTGCCAGGGGATATTTGAACAGGGAAGACCTTACGAAAGAAAAATTTCTACCAAATTCTTTTTACAATGAATTAAAGGAAAGACTATATAAGACCGGCGATTTGGGGCGCTGGTTACCTGACGGAAATATTGAATACCTGGGCAGAAAAGACGACCAGGTAAAAATACGCGGCTACCGGATAGAGTTGGGCGAGATAGAAAGCGTGTTGCAACAAAACGAATCGATAAGCCAGGCAGCAGTCCTGGCAATTGCCAGCGATCAGGGCTCCAGGTTATTGGCAGCCTATGTAGTGCCCGCAGCAGGATATAACAAAGAACAGTTAGGAGCGTGGCTTGGCGAAAGATTACCCCAGTATATGATACCGCAAGTGTGGGTAACATTACAAAGCCTGCCCTTAACCCCCAATGGAAAAATTGACCGAAGGGCTCTTGCGGAAATTGAACACAACCAATTGACCGGATACAGTACAAAATACAAGGCGCCTCAGACTAAATTCGAAATAGAGACTGCAGCCATATGGGGCGAACTTTTGGGCAGAGAGCAAGTAGGTTCAGAGGACAATTTTTTCGAGTTGGGCGGCGACAGTATATTAACCATACAGGCAGTAAGCCGCACCAACAGGCTGGGCTACCACCTGCAGCCCAAAGACATTTTTGAGCACCAAACAATCAGGCGCCTGGGCAAAGCGCTCGCCGACAGAAAAGCCGCCGCCATTACAGGTGAACAGGGACGCCTGGAAGGTTTTTCGGGGCTGTTGCCCATACAGCAGGAGTTTTTGAATAGTGAACATATTGAGCCATCGCATTATAACCAAAGTGTGCTTTTAAGTATCAGCCAAAGTGTTGATAAAGACACGCTGCAGCAGGCGGCGGAGCTATTGTTGCAGCATCATGATGCACTTAGGTTCCGCTATTTTCAGCAGGATGGACACTGGAAGCAATCGTATGGCGATGCCACAGGAAAATTATATACGGAAGACATAAGAAACGCAGGCAATCCCTCCACCGCTATCAACGAGATAGCCAACCGCTACCATCGCACGCTGGATATTGCGAAGGGCGACCTCGTAAGGCTGGTTTTGATTCAAATGCAGGAGGAAGTGAACAGTGAAGAATCATTAATGAATAGTGAAGAACGAATAGTGAATAATGAAGAATCATTAGTGAATAGTGAAGAGCGAATAGTGAATAGTGAAGAAGGAGCATCTCTAAGCAATCGCCAACTCACAACTCACAACTCACAACTCACAACTCACAACTCACCACTCACCACCACTCACATCTCACCACTCACAACTCACCACTCACCACTCACATCTCACCACAAAAATCGTCTGCTGATTATCATCCATCATTTAGCGGTAGATGGCGTTTCGTGGCGCATAATGCTTCAAGACCTGGAAATATTACTGCATGCCGCGGAAAAAGGGCAACTGCTAAAGGCAAACCTGCTGGGTGCCAAAACGAGCAGTTACCGGCAATGGTTTACCGCGCTGGAGCAATATGGCCAAAGCAAAAGGGTACTTAACCAGGCCGGCTTTTGGAAACAGGTGAAAAGTCACCAAAGCCGTTTGCCCACCGATTCAACCTTTGACGGAGTAATAAAAGTAAAAGACCTCGGCCACTGCCAGGTAACCTTTGACGCCGATAAAACAAAGAGCCTGCTGCAAGACATCCCCAAAGTGTACCAAACCGGAATGAACGATTTATTGTTAGCTGCACTTGCCCGCACCTTTAGCCAGCAGCGGCAAACCCGCCAACTGCTGATTGGTTTAGAAGGTCATGGCAGACAAGAGATTGCTGAAGGTATTGATACCAGCCATACAGTCGGCTGGTTTACCAGTTTATATCCCCTTTTGCTCGATACCGAAAATTGTACAAACGACGACCAGTTAATAAAAGCGGTTAAGGAACAGTTACGTGCCATACCCGGCAAAGGGCTTGGTTATGGTGTGCTTAAATATATCAGCAAAGAGGATGCGCTGAAAGGCAATGAACAATACGACATTTTGTTCAATTACCTGGGCCAGTTAGATAATGTAGTAACAAGCAGCCGTTTCTTTAGCGCGGCGCCCGAAAGCACCGGGCAGGGTAGAAGTCCGGAAATGGTAGTCAAAGAAAAGATATCACTGAGCGGCCATGTTTCCGATGGTCGTCTGGTACTTAATTGGAGCTACAGTAAAAAACATTTTGAGGAAGCCACTATCCAAAATATAGCTGAAAGCTACCTGGGCCACCTGGCGGATATTTTGCAGCATTGCCAAAACCAGGGCCGCGTTTGCACCCCGTCCGATTTTGGTATTGCTAAAGAAGTAAGTTATACTGAACTCGACGCCTTTTTACAAACTGAAGTGAACGGCCGGCCGCTTGGCACCCAATTCGAAAGCCTCTGCCGGTTAAGTGGTTTGCAGCAAGGCATGCTTTTCCACAGCCTGTATGGTGCCAATGGAACTGCGTATGTGCAGCAGCTTAGCTGTTTGCTGCATAATGCGGATATAACAGCGTTCAGGGCAGCATGGCAGCAAGTAGTGGATCGCCACAGTATTTTACGTACCGCGTTTTTCGCCAGTTCTTTGCCTATACCTGTTCAGGTAGTAATGAAAAATGTATTTGTAAATGTGGATGAAAAAGACCTGACACATCTTGCGGAACAGGAACAACAAAATTCCATTGTTGCTTTTGAACAGGCCGACAGACAGCAAGGCTTTCGTTTTGACGAAGCACCGCTAATGCGGCTTACATTATTAAAGGTTAAAGGTGGCCACCAAATGGTGTGGACTTATCATCACCTGGTGAGCGATGGTTGGTCGCTGCCAGTAATGATGCAGGAATTTCTCCAGAATTACGATCAGCACCGGGCAGGTTTTCACTTAGCGGGGGAACTTCAAATGGAGGACCGTTACGAAGATTACATACATTTCATAAATAACACTGACGAAGAAGGAGAAGAAAATTACTGGCGTCATTACCTGCAAAGCGCTGACGGGCCAACGCTGCTGCCTTTTATTAGCTCATCGTCTGACCGCAATAAAACCGAAGGCCAATACGTAAATGAGCACCTGCGGTTAGATGCCGATGCCAGTGCCCTTGTTCATCGCTATGCCAGGCAGCATCGCCTTACAGTTAATACCATTATGCAAGGCGTTTGGTCCTTTTTGTTAAGCCGGTACACAGGCAACGCTCATGTAACCTATGGCATTGTCGTCTCGGGCCGTCCCGACAGTTTGCCCGAAGTGGAGAACCGCGTTGGTTTGTATATTAATACGCTTCCGTTGCATGCCGCCGTACCGGCAGATGCCGGTATAGCCCAATGGCTAAACGAAATACAGCAAGGACAGGTTAATAGTTTACCATGGCAATTCACGCCATTATCAAAAATTCAAAGCTGGACAGAGGTAAAAGGCGGTATGTTCGACAGCCTTTTGGTTTTTGAAAACTATCCCATTAATAAATTGCTCACCGATCGTCAGTGGGGGCTAAAAGCTACGAACATAAAGGTAGAAGAGCAGACCAATTACCCGCTGAACCTGGTTGTGCAAAGCGCACAGCAGATACACATCACCTTTAATTATAACTGCGATTTGCTGGCTTCTAACTACGCAGCAGCCATAAGAGACCATTTTGCGCAAGTGTTGGATGAGGTAATTAAAGGAGCGGAAAAGCTATCGCAGTTAAACTTAATGAGCGAAAAAGCCCGGCTTCAGCTAATAAATACCGGCCTTGGCCCCAAATTCGACTATCCCCAAAATAAAACCCTTAGCCAGCTTTTTGAAGAGCAGGTACAAAAGTCGCCTGACAATATTGCCCTGGTGTATGAAGAACGTCACTTGACCTATCAACAACTAAACGAACGTGCCAACCAGGTGGCGCATTTTCTTAGAAGCAAGGGTGTAACGGCCGAAATGCTGGTGCCTGTTTGTTTAGAAAGAAGTGTTGAAGTGATCGTGGCCATGCTGGCCATAGTGAAAGCAGGTGGTGCTTACGTGCCGATCGATCCATCGTACCCGCAGGAACGAATACGGTTTATGATTAAGGATACCGGGGCCAAAATGGTTATTAGCAGCAGCGAATTAGAAGGCAAACTAACTTTTGATACGGAAGGTGGATTAAATAATTCAGCGTTACCAGACATAATTTGCCTCGATAAGGCTGAACAGGAAATCAACCGGCATCCAGTTGAGAATATTCAGCCCGTTTCGGGCAGCAATAACCTGGTGTATGTAATCTATACTTCGGGTTCTACCGGAAAACCCAAAGGTGTTATGGTGGAACATCGTAATTTGATGAATTTGATTTTCTGGCATATATCGCATTACGAATTGAATGCATCGGCCAAAGCCACCTGCCTGGCAGGAATTGGTTTTGACGCGTTTGGCTGGGAAGTTTGGCCGTACCTGGCAGCAGGGGCATCGGTCTTTCTAATTTCAAATGAAACGAGGAGTTCCTATCTGCAGCTCACAAATTATCTTTTGGAGCACGATATCACCCATAGCTTTATTCCAACTGCGATTGTACCCGATGTAATTAGTTACGCGAAAAACATATTAATAAATTTGAGGTTTTTATTAACCGGAGGCGACAAACTTTCGTCATTAGATATAGACGGTTTAAATTTTAAGGTATTCAATAACTATGGGCCAACAGAAAATACGGTAGTGGCAACCAGTTATTGCTTATCCATGCACGATAAAATTTTGAATCCTGCTATTGGTAAACCTGTAGCAAATGCCAGTGTTTATATTGTGGATAAAGATAAAAAACTGGTTGTAGAAGGGGCTTTAGGCGAAATTTGGATCGGGGGTGATAGTTTGGCGAGGGGATATTGGAACCAGCCGGATATAACACTTCAAAAGTTTAAGCCGGATCCTTTTTCGAATCTGCCAGGTGCCAGGATCTATAAAACCGGCGATCTTGGCAAATGGTTACCAGGCGGAAAAATTGAATTTGCCGGAAGAATTGATAACCAGATTAAATTAAGAGGTTTTAGGATTGAATTGGGCGAAATTGAAAATGTAATAATGCAAAGTGGCCTTGTTCGGCAGGTAGTTGTGATATTAAAGGAAAATGATTTATTAAATAAGAATCTGGTAGCTTATGCGGTTTTTTCGCATAAAGGCACGCGGGATCAAATAATGCGGTATTTGCAGAATCAATTACCTGCTTATATGGTGCCGGCAGCCATGATCGGTCTTCATGAGTTACCTTTAACCGCTAATGGTAAGATTGATAGCAAGGCTTTGAGGTTGAGAAATGATGAATCTGAAAAAAGTGTATATGTTGGGCCGGAAAACGAAACAGAAGAAAAATTGGTTGAAATTTGGGAAAAACTTTTAAATGTTAATAAAGTTGGGATCTATGATAATTTTTTCGATTTGGGAGGAAATTCTATAATGATCATGAGAATGGTTGCATCCATTGAAAAAGAGTTGTCATTAACTATTCCAATGAAGGTCATTTTTCAATCAAAATGTATAAAAGATTTAAGTAAATATTTTGAAATTCAGTCTGGTCAAAAGTGGGTAGAAAATTCGGAAGCTTTTGAGGTGATTGATGTATAGCCGGTAATGTTCAGGCAACTAAATCTATGAAACAAACGTTTAACAAAATAGTTGATATTATATATACCGCCCGAAAAGATGGCGTTGAATTTGTGTTGAATGGCGACAAATTGCAACTTAGGTATGCTGAAAAGAAAACGATCGATAAAGAGTTACTCCAGGAGATAAAGGACAACAAACTTGAAATAATTGATTTTTTAAGAAACGATAGTTGGAAAACACGTGCGGTTAATGGCGCGCCTAAATTGATAGGAGCCTTTGATAGAAATGATGTTTCTCAAATTCCACTCTCGTTCGCCCAGGAGAGATTGTGGTTTATAGACAAATTACAGGGAAGTATCCAATACCATACAGTAGTCGCATTAAGATTAAAAGGCAATTTAAGCCGGCAGGCACTGGAGCATGCCCTGGAGCGTTTGATTGAACGACACCAGGTTTTACGCACGGTCTATTATGAGTTAGAGGGGGTTGTATATCAAAAAATTAAAGAAGCAACCGAATGGAAACTTTCGTGGGATGATGGTCTGTTCGGCAATGCGGATAACCATGTGCTTGAAAGAAAAATAAACGAGCTGATTAGCCAGCCATTTCATCTTGATAGAGATTATATGTTTAGGGCCACGCTGCTGGCGCTTGATGACAATGAATTTTTATTGGTGGCGGTAGTTCATCACATTGCCTGCGATGCATGGTCTGCCCCGATTATTGTAAAAGAGGTAGCAGACTTTTACAGCAGGTTTACAAAAGGTGAAACTGCGCCTTTTGCCTCTTTGCGCCTGCAATTCGCCGATTATGCGGTTTGGGAAAGAGCCCATCATACAAAAGACTATCTGCAGCCAAAAATTGACTATTGGAAACAGAAGCTTGATGGTTTTTCGCCTCTTCAGCTCCCGTACGATTTTGATGCTCCGGTAGTAAGATCAGCAAAAGGCGACAGTATAAGCTATAAGATTGATGCTGAGGTGGTTGCAAAATTAAATGACATATGCAGGCAGAATGACTGTAGCCTTTATATGTTGCTGCTGGCCGCATACAATATTTTGCTTTACAGGTATAGTAACCAAACCGATATTACGGTAGGCGCATCTGTGGCCAATAGAAACCAGGCTGAAATAGAAGAGCTGGTAGGTTTTTTTGTAAATACGGTTGTCTTCCGCAATCAAATTGAAAGCAACAGAAGTTTCATTGATTTATTAAACCAGGTCAAAGCCACTACCATTGGGGCATACGAAAATCAGGACGTTCCGTTTGAAAAGGTGGTAGAAAATGTTTTAAAGGAAAGAGAAAGCAGCAAAGCATCATTGTTTCAGGTGATGCTTGTTTTTCTGAATACCCCGGGAGGAGACAGAAAAGCATTGGGGGAACTTGAAATTACCGGGGAACCTGTTCGGTCATCTGTTTCAAAATTCGACTTTACCTTTTTTATTGCCGAAACGCTTCCCGGGCTCTCAATAACAGTAGAATACAGCACAGAATTATTTAAAGAAGCCACCATTTTTCAGTTGCTGCAACATTTTGATAAACTGCTTCAGGAAATTACCATTGATCCAAATAGGTCTGTCTCATCGCTGCCCATGCTTACAGATAAACAGCGGCATAAACTGGTAAACGACTATGGCTTCAGCTCCGTGGCCTTACCAGCAGAAAACAACATTGTTTCGCTTTTTGAAAATGAGGTTAGAAAAAAGCCGGGTATTGCTGCGGTTAAATTTGAGGGAGAAAAAATGACCTACGGGCAATTGAACAAAAGGGTCAATCAGGTAGCGCATTATTTAAGATCTAAAGGTATTGGGCCTGATAAATATGTTCCAATTATAGCGGAACCTGGTTTGGATCTCGTGGTAGGCATTCTTGGTATTTTGAAATCGGGCGGCGCTTATGTACCCATAGATACCGCATTACCTGCCGAACGAATTGGTTTTATAACAAAGGATACCGGCGCTTCAATTGTTCTGGTAACCCCAAAGCAAAGGCACAAAATTGAAGTGTCTGATTTTTCGTCGTTGATCGTATTACAAACCGATGAGGCTGCATTTGAAACCCAGCCTGGTACCGATCCCGAACCAGTTATTAATAATGACCATCTGGCCTATGTTATTTATACCTCCGGATCTACCGGCACGCCAAAAGGTGTAATGATTACGCACCGGTGCTTAGTGGATTATTTTTACGGAATTGCTGATAAGCTGCCGGTGAAGCTTTGCAATTCGTTCGCGCTTTTATCATCGGCAGCTACCGATTTGGGTAACACGGTTATTTATAGCGCATTCTTAACGGGCGGATGCCTTCATCTCTTTTCTGCTGAAACTTTAAGTGACGCCTATGCGTTGCACAGCTATTTTGATGAGCATAGTATAGATTGCATAAAGATTGTTCCATCGCATTGGAACGCCCTGGAGATAGAGGAGAAAAAATTACTGCCAAACAATTTATTGATTTTTGGCGGCGAAGTTTTATACACCGATTCAGTAAAGAATATTTTATCTGCCAATCCAAATCTCACTGTTGTCAACCATTATGGTCCAACTGAAACAACTATTGGAAAGTTGTTGCATGTTTTAGATAGAAATGCTGTTTACGGAAATACAATTCCGCTGGGCAGGCCGTTTGGAAATACAAGCGTATATGTGTTGTCGAACGACATGAAACTATCGCCTGTTGGCGTGCCAGGCAAACTATTTATTGCAGGCCAAGGCTTAGCAAAAGGTTACCTGAACAATGAAGCACTTACAAATGAAAAATTTGTTTCCAATCCAATTGACGGCAATAAATATGATATTGTTTACAATACCGGCGATATTGTAAAATATTTACCCGACGGTAATATCTTATTTATCAACAGAGCCGATGACCAGGTAAAAATAAGGGGATACAGGGTAGAACCTGGAGAGGTTGAGGCCGCATTTCAATCAATAGATTCCATTAGGCAGGCTGTGGCTATAATTAAAGAGGATTCAAGCCGAAACAAGAACCTGGTTGTTTTTGCAGTACCTGATAAGGCTTTTGACCATGAAGAAGTTTTAAATATTATAAAAGCGAAACTTCCTGATTACATGATTCCGGCTAAGATTGTTGAGCTGGAAAGTTTTCCATTAATGCCAAATGGAAAAGTAGATCGGCGAGCGCTTCAGTTTATTGATATTAAGTCAACTGGAAAATCAAATAACGTAAATCCACGCAATAATACCGAAGCAAAACTTGTTGAAATTTGGATGGAGGTGTTAGAGTTGGATAACGTAGGAATCAACGATGATTTTTTTGAGCAAGGCGGACATTCGTTGCTGGCAATCAGGGTGGTTTCAGCTATTCGTAAAGCCTTTAAGGTAGAGTTGCCTATTGGCGATATTTTTGACTTTCCAACTATCGCACTTCTTTCTGCACAGGTTGAAGCACGGAATGAAAATGAATTGTTGACAAGTATTAAGGCTATCACTCCCAGGCCGGATTATGTACCCCTTTCATTTAGCCAGGAGCGGCTTTGGTTTATTCATCAGCTTGGCGGAAGTGCTCAATATCATATTCCTGCGGTTTTTAAATTGGCAGGTTCACTGGATGTAAATGTTTTAAAAAATGCTTTTCACCAGGTAATAGAGCGGCACGAAGCACTTAGAACAGTTTTTATTACAAAGAACGATTTGCCCGGTCAATACCTTAAGAAAAGTGAAGATTGGCAATTATCAATTATAGCAAAGGAAATTGCCATTAAAAAGCAGGAGGAGATTATAGCTTCTATGGTAAATGAGCCTTTCGATCTTGAAAAAGATTTTATGATAAGGGCTTGTGTATTAGAGCTGGATAAACCGGAATTTTTGCTGGTAATAAATCTACATCATATTGCTTCAGATGCGTGGTCATCTTCACTGTTCGTAAAGGAAATTACTGAAATATACAACGCGCAATTCGAAGGCCGGGCTCCGGTTCTCCCCATTTTGCCCGTTCAATATGCCGACTATTCCATCTGGCAAAGAGAACAGGCAAAAAGCGAAAGCTGGAAGAAGAAAATAGAATTCTGGAAAAATTACCTGCAGCAAATTGACGTTTTACAATTGCCTGCCGATTTTGTACGGCCAATGGTGCAAAGCCTGAATGGGGCAATGTTGCCGGTTGCTGTAAATAGCGAATTGGCTCATCAAGTTCGAAAATTAAACATGCGGCCTGGTACAACCATGTACATGACTTTGCTTGGGGCCTTCAATTTGCTTTTATATAAGTATACCAACCAGACTGATATTTGTGTTGGTACGCCAGTGGCCGGTAGACAAATGCAGGAAATTGAAAGTCTGATAGGTTTTTTTATAAACACCGTTGTGGTGCGTACCCGTATCAACGAACAGGAAACATTTTCTGATCTTTTATATAATGTCAGGGAAAATACGCTTTCCATGACTCCCTACCACGACATTCCATTCGAAAAGGTAGTTGAAGCAACTGTCAGCGAAAGAGACATAAGCAGAAATCCAATTTTCCAGGTGGCCTTCAGTTATCAAAGTATCGGCGAAGGCGACACCGGGCACCTAAAAAATATTACACTTAAGCCTTTTAATTCAAAAGGAACGGAACATAAAACTTCCAAATTCGATATAACCTTTAATATCACTGAAAGTCAAAATAATTTATTTCTTTCTGTTGAGTACTGCACCGACCTGTTTAAGGAAGAGACCATACAAAGAATGATAGCTAATTACATCCAGCTGTTATCGGTGGTTTGTAAGAATTCTGATATCCCTTTAAATCAAATATCGGTTATCACCCCTGCAGAACAGGATCAACTAAACCGTTTGAATGATACTTACCGTGATATTCCTTCTGATTTAGGTTTGGTGCAATTGTTTAAACAGCGCATAGCTGCTGCACCTGAAACTATTGCAATCGTTGATAATCATACAAAAGTTACCTATAGGCAATTAGATGAAAGGTCAAACCAGGTTGCTAATCAATTATCGACTGGCGGAATAAAAGAAGGGGCATCTATAGCGTTAATTGCCAACCGTGGTATCGACATGATTGTCGCCATTTGGGGTATTATTAAACTCGGTTGTACTTATGTTCCGTTGAATATTGACTTTCCAACAGAAAGGTTACAATTTATTGTTGAGAACGCTAATGCAGCCGCTGTTGTATGTACAGATGCCAGTCTGCTTCAAACTAAAACCATAACAGGGTGCAAGACTTTTTGTGTTGCCGGGGCCGAAACATTTGAAAGAAGTTTTGAACCGAAAGCTTATCTGCCCCAAACGCCGGTTTACATAATGTTCACAAGCGGCACTACCGGTAAGCCAAAGGGAATAAAGGTAAGCCAACAAAATATAGTGAACCTGGCATGTCAGCAAAATGAAATCAGGGTGCGCCAAAATGATGTATTGCTGCAATGGTCTGATTACGGATTCGATGGCAGCATCTACGAAATTTTTGGCGCTCATTTAAATGGTGCCTCTTTGTGTCTATTACAGGAAGGAATGGCTGCCAATGTTGAGGCCATGGCAAAAGTAATCATTGACAACAAGGTTTCGGTATGCTTTATAACCACCGCTATTTTCAATGCAATTGCCGATACTGACCCTTTTATATTAAAGGGCCTGCGAAAGGTGTTGTTTGGGGGAGAAGCTGTTTCTTCTTTTCACGTTCGAAAAGTGATTGGGATCATAGGTGCCGACAAAATTGTTCACGTTTACGGGCCTACCGAAACAACGGTATATGCTACCAGCTGCCCTTTAAACCAGGTGAATGAGAATGAAATAATTCCTATTGGAAGACCGCTGAATAATGTGAAAGCTTTTGTTTTAGATCAGAATAAAAATCCGGTTCCAATAGGTGCACCTGGCGAATTGTACATAGGTGGCAAGGGTGTATCCATGGGTTATTCTAATAATGAAGCCTTAACCGGTGAGAAGTTCTTAAGTTTATTTATCGTAAATAGTATAGAAAGACTTTATAAAACGGGAGACATTGTAAGATGGAACAGCAATGGTTTACTTGAATTTATGGGTCGAATAGATGACCAGGTTAAAATTCGCGGTTATCGGATTGAGCCATCCGAGATCGGGAATGTGCTGCAGGATAATGTGATGGTACAATCGGCATTTGTAAATGTTAGAAATTACCGAGGTTTTAAATCGCTGGTAGCCTATGTTATTCCGGGAGCTAATTTTGAAAGACCAAAACTCATCAATTGGTTAAAGTCGAAAGTGCCAGATTTTATGGTGCCTGCCTATTGGGTTGAGATGGAGGGTTTTCCCTTAACAGCCAATGGAAAGATTGACAAAAATGCGCTGCCCGAGCCGGCTATGGATGAACGGGATGCACGTAAACTGGAGGCCCCTTCTACCGATCTTGAAAGAAAATTGGCGGATATGTGGCAGTCGCTTTTAGGAATAAAAAATATTGGTGTCAATGATAATTTCTTTGAGATCGGTGCCGATTCTATCCTTACCATACAGTTTGCAAACCTTGCACGCAGAAATAATATCGAAATTCAGCCGAGGGATATTTTTGTTTACCAAAGCATTTCTCAATTAGCGGTATTTATAGCAGAAAATGCAGGAGTAAAAATTAATGGCGAACAAGAGCTTTTAACCGGAAATGCCGGATTGTTACCTGTTCAGCAATGGTTTTTTGAAAATACAGGCCCGGCTGTGTCTCATTTTAACCAGGCACTCATATTGGGTATCGAAAAGCAAATAACTCCCGACCAGCTAAACAGGGCCTGGAGTTTATTGATCAAACAACACGATGCCTTAAGATTTGTTTATTCTAAAAGTAATGGTAACTGGAGCCAGGAATACAGTAATCAATTACCTGCGGTGATAGTAGAGAATATTGAAACAGGTGACGAGGCTGCTTTAAGAACGAAATTGCTGGAAAGATCAAATTATTTCCAGCAAAGTCTGGACATTTTTAAAGGCCAGATAATAAAAGTTGTATTATTTCAAACTCCTGGCTTCGAAAGCCGAAATCGTTTGTTAGCGGTAGTTCATCACCTGGCAATCGATGCAGTTTCGTGGAGAATATTGATTGAAAATCTTGAATATATTTTATCCGCAATAGTAAAAGGGGATGAACCGGACCTGGGGAGTAAAGGTTCGTCGTACAGGCAATGGCACCAGGCGTTAGTGAAATATGGGCAGCAGCCAGCCGTAAAAAGAGAAGTTGAGTACTGGAAAGAAGAACAAAAAAAGTATCGGCCAATACAAAAAGGAAAAACAACTATTGGAAGGGTTCGAATTGGAGATATCAGGTCTCTATCAATGAATTTAAGCAGCGAACAGACCAGCATTTTGGTGAATGAAGTTCCGAAAGTTTATCAAACTGAAATAAATGATGTTTTATTAACCGGGCTTGCATTAGCTATTAAACAGTGGGGAGGAATTAGCGATGTAACGATCGGAATGGAGGGATATGGCAGAAATGAAATAGATAAGGAAATTGACTTGAGCAGAACGGTAGGCTGGTTTACCACTATCTATCCGGTTGTTATAGAGACCGGCGATCATAGTCTTCCGGCGTCGCTTTTGCCGGTTGTTAAAAACGTACTTAGAAATTTGCCGGCCAAAGGCATTGGTTTTGGAGTTTTAAAATATATAAATAAAGATGAAAGGCTTGCTGATGTGCCAAAGTGGAATGTTGTTTTTAACTACCTCGGCCAACTGGATAGTGTGACCAGATCCGGGCAATGGATATCAGCAACGACTGATTCTGCTGGTAAATCGATTGGCGACGAGCATTTTGTTCAGGAAGATTTATCGCTAAACGGATCAATTCAAAACGGGCAGCTGTTTTTTAATATAGGGTACAATAGTAAAAACTTTTCTCAAAGCGACACCGAAGATTTTGTCAGTAAATTCCAGGCTATTCTTGAAGAACTGATAAGCGCTGTTGCTTTAGAAAAAATTAAGTTTGAAGCCGACAAAACAACCTCATCGTTTGCTGCGGCTAATCCGTTGGAAGAAATTATAGAAGAGGATTTGATTAAGAGTGCAAAAAACAAATATCTTATACCACTAAAGGCGGCTGGCAAAAAGAGCCCTTTGTATATAGTTGCTGGCGGGGGAGGCACAGCTACAAAATTTATGCGTTTTGCAAGAATGTTAGACGAAGAGCAGCCTGTGTATGCATTGCAGCCACCGATTGATTATGATGATCTGAAAGCTTTTCCGGATACGATTGAAAAGATCGCCGAGGTATTTGTAGCGGAAATTCTTTCGGTTGACCCAGATGGTCCATTTGCATTGTCTGGCCATTGCACCGGGGGAAAAATCGCTTTTGAAATGGCTAAGCAACTAAAAGCGGCCGGCAAAGAAGTATCTATGCTCGCTATGTTTGATACCTTGATCGGACGAAAATTTGTTGATGAGAAGCCGTCCTTAAAAAACTACTATAAAATTCCGGCAACTTTTAAATCGATTATAGCAAGTGTAAAATTGAAAATTGACTTTGAAACCTATTTATTGCGAAAACATACTAAAAAAGCCATTCTCTATAAATTAAATTCGCTCCAAAACTTTTTCAAACATCATTTTGGCAAGCGATCAAATAACGATTTGAAGACTTATGATGAATATGAGATATTCTTTAAAACCTCCGAACACTACACTAAGGCCAGCAGAAAATACCAAATGGCGCCCTATGATGATGCGATTATCCTTTTTTATGCAAAAGAACGTTACTATTTTGTAGATGTTAATAATAAGATCAATTTTAAAAAGATAGATTTGGACATTGGATCGCAGCATGCCTGGGAGGATTATGCAACAAAAGTGATGTTATATGAGATAAAGGGAGAACATTCCAATATTTTTGAAAGCATACATGGCGATGAGTTTGCAATGATCTTACAAGAGCAGTTAAATAAATCATCACTGTTAAACAAATGATCATTGTTTTTTAAAAAATTTAAACCGCGTTTAAAATAAACGATCTACAGAGTTTGGCCATTAAATGAGAACCGGGATGCTGAAGTTCATTTTCAAAATGCAACTATAAAGGGTAAAACCAAATCTACATTTAGTATTGCCGGGCTAAATCAAAAATCAAATCGCTGAGCCTTCAAAATTATGAGAAAAATAAACCACAGCAGGTTAAAATCCTTTATTGCATCAAATGTTGTTTTTTTAATAATTGTATTTTTGGCATCCTGTAAAACTTCCAAAAGCCTCGATTACTTCACTTTTCCAGCTTACGATAGCAGCCACATGTTTGTACAGGAAAGTTACGAAGTGCCCATAAAGGTGGGCGACCAGCTTAATATTACGCTGACCTCGTTAAAACCCGAATATGCTATTCCATACCTGGTTCCGCCTGGCAAGGCTTTAACTGTAGACGATGATGGTTATATTCTTTACCCGCAATTGGGACCTCAAAAGGTGGTTGGTATGTCAAGAAACCAGGTAAGAGATATGCTTGTAAATAAATTGAAAGTTTACCTGATTGATCCGGTTGTTTTTGTTGATTTTGTCAATTTTAAGATTACAGTAATGGGTGAAGTGGGAAGGCAGGGCACACTTTCGGTTCCTGACGGAAAAATAAACCTGTTGGAGGCTTTGGCCCAGTCGGGAGATATTACTCAATATGGGAGAAAGGAATCAGTGGTAATAATTCGCGAGAAAAACGGGCTGAGAGAATTTGGATATGTTAACCTTTTATCGCCTAACTTTTTTACAACACCGTATTATCGTTTGCAACAAAATGATATCATTTATGTTCGTTCTCAAAACAAGCAACCGGTAAGCGAACAGGTGTTAACGAGAAAGATTTCTTTTGCTTCAACTATCTTAGGCGCCTTTACAACTGTCACATTCTTAATACTTACGTTAACCCGAAAATAAGCCATAGCAAATAAACCTAATGCGAATGGTTGTACCCGAAATCTTGGTTTTTAAGTAAATATTTCCTATTTTTAAATCCTGCTCCAATATCAATCACTTGTTAAATGCTACAAGTGTTATGCTGCCATTAATCAACAACAAGGATTTTCAGTGGATTTTTATTTTGCTGGCCAATTGAATACATTTAAAAAAATTATAATTAGATTTATCTTCTAATTTATACTTTGGGTATTATGCAACCTAAAGTGTTTTTTAGCCTTCTTTTAAAGGCTGATAATTCAGTTTTATTTTATTATAAATTTTTATAAGTAAATATTGATTTATAATTTAAAAGCAGGTTTTATATCGTCCATTCCTGATCAACCTTTGCAAATTGAAAAGAACAGAAGATGAATTTTTTTTATAAAGAAACCCGAAAAAAGCAGCTTCATTATTACCGAAATAATAAATCAGGTAAGAGTTCTTCATTTAGTATCGGCCGCAATATAGATTTTGAAAATATTGACGTCGTTTCGCCTACTCCAATCAAATTATTTCGATTTTCAATATTATTTATTGACTTGCTGGCGCTTAACGTTATAAAAATTGCGTTGTTTCATTTGCCATATTTTGCACTTGATGCTAATAATCAGCCTTTTTTTATTACAATAAATCTTTCCTGGATTTTTTCAAGTTATTTAACTGCCCTGTATTTTGGCCGGGAGCGGCTTTTATTAAGAACCATCCAGGCATATTTTTTATTTTTTGCATTCACTTTGCTCTTGAACTTTTTGCTAAAAAGTGATTTTACCAGGGGTTATGTTCTTGCAAATTTCCTGTGTTTCGGACTTTCTCTGGTGGTTTCGCGGGTGGTCCTTTTAGGGGCATCTTCTTACATTAAGCATAATATGGTTTCCCATAAGTATATTGTTTTAGGATGTAATGAATTATCGCACCGTTTGGTAACCAACCTTAAGGCTCAGAATTCTGGTAATAGTATGGCAGGTTTTTTTGATGATTTGGCCCCAATTTCCTCCAGCCACTCTTCATTTCCGGTATTGGGCTGTTTGAATGATTGTCTTGCCTATGCTGTTCGAAACGGTATTTCCGAAATTTATTCAACGATACCCCCCGAAAGAAACCCGGATATTTATGAGATAGCACATGAGGCTGAAATGAATTTCATTCGGTTTAGATTTGTGCCAGACTTCAGTGTTTTTATCAACAAAAGGGTGCATGTTAGCTTTGTGGAAGATTTGCCGGTATTGTCTTTAAGGCAAGAGCCATTGGAGGATATTGGAAACCGGTTTAAGAAGAGGGTTTTTGATGTTGTTTTCAGTTCGTTAATTATATTGTTTGTGTTATCGTGGCTGGTGCCAATCATTGCACTCTTAATTAAACTTGATTCGCGGGGTCCGGTGTTTTTTAAACAATTGCGCTCAGGTAAGAATAATCAGCCATTTCTTTGTTTTAAGTTTAGAAGCCTTACTGTAAATGATGAGGCGAATTCTAAGCAGGTTACAAAAAACGATACCAGGTACACGAGGTTAGGCAGATTTCTCCGGAAATCTAATTTGGATGAATTTCCGCAGTTTTTTAATGTATTTCAAGGCTATATGTCGATTGTTGGTCCCAGGCCTCATATGCTTAGACATACACAACAATACTCTGAAGAAATTAACCAATACATGATCAGGCACTACGTTAAACCAGGAATAACCGGTTTGGCTCAGGTGAATGGCTTTAGAGGCGAAATTACCAAAGAAGATGATCTTGCAAAAAGAATTGAATTCGACATAAAATATATGGAAAACTGGGGGATGTTATTAGACATTCAAATAATTCTACAGACAATCTATGTTACATTCAAGGGAGACAAGAATGCATTTTAAGTCGGCAGTTCATTTTCGGTCATTCATTTGTGGTCTTTTTTAAAAAAATGAGCAATTACCTGTTACGTTACCCTCCTACTTTTTCTATATTTCCTCTATTATCAAACCATTTTTGTACCAGAACTGAAAATAACATAGTGCAAACAGCTACCAGCATACCTGCCGCAATATCTAAGGGGAAATGCTGGCCTAAATAAATGCGCGAATATCCAACCAGGCTTGCAGCAACAAAAGTTGCAATTGGCCAAACTTTCTTTTTTGATAACAGGGCAATCAAAATGCAAAATGTAAATGCCGTAACTGTATGGCCCGAAGGAAAGCTATTGATAGAATGTACAGTAACTCCATTTACGTAGTGAACAAGGTGCTGATCGCTTATCGCCAGCAGCGGCCGGGCTTCGTCTGGTAAAATAACCTGTTTACTAAACTGGGTTATTGCGGTAGAAAAAATGATGGCCGAGAAAAGAAGTGGTAAGAGGTTGTATTTTTTTGATACAATAACGAAAATAAACCAGCCGATCCATAAAACGCCATCGCCGGCATAGGTATAATATTGAAAAAAAATGTCAGATACCCTTCCCATATCATTGTTCAAAAAGAGGAAGAATTCGATTTTACCTATGTAAAATGAAAGTAATAACAAGACGCCGCCCAGCGAGGCAACAATCGCCATCAAAGTCTTGTAATAGGAATAATTCAGGTTATTTTTTAACTGCATAAATAAAAGTGGTGGAATTGTTAAACAGATCGTGGTATTGGGCCTTTTGATGAAGCGGGAGTGATTGTAATGCGTCTGCGAATTCGGTGCGGGAAAAGAGCATAAAAGCCAATAATCCTAATAACCACCAAAAATGTGCTGGCTTATGTAATTTATAATATTGCAATAAAATTTTTATTTCGGGGCCAAAACTACAACATTTGAATTCTCTGCTATGATGGTTTGTTTTTCTCTTGGTTTTACAACAATATAATAATAACCAATGATAAGCAACCCAAGCGAAAAAGGAATGATGGTATAAAACCTGAGACTGTCGTTGGTAGAAAAGAACTCCACCAGCATCCAATAGGCGTTTGCGGTAATCCATAAAACGACCGCCAGGTTGTGTAATAATTCGCTTTTTATGTTACGCGTTTGCCAGGTTATCAAAAGGGCCGCTATCATTGTAGGAAAAATCATGATTAAACCCAGCGGTTTCCATAACATCGCCCAGCTCAGGTCTTTTATCAGCCAGAATACAATATGAAGATTTTCGATCCGCCTAAATCGGGCGGGAATGGAATAAAGCGTTTCCTGCTGTTGTGGCATGGGTTAAAGTTTTGATCTAAAAATAATGAGAATCAAAACTCAATGCATTTTTCTGGCTAATACTTTTTCGAATCTGGCTACATCAATCTCTGCATCCAGCGGTTTTTCATCAACCAAATATTCGGCAAACTGCCGGGCAAAAAATGGCGCCAGCGAGCAGCCTTTGGCGCCCATCCCATTAAATATGCCCAGACTTTTAAATTGGGGATGTAACCCGACAAAAGGCCTTCGTTCCAGATTAGCGGGCCGTTCGCTGGCCAGGTGATCTACTGTGTTGAACGGCAGTCTTAGCCAATAATTTAGTTGTTCTTCAGCTTTTTTTCGCCAGGCAGGTGTTGGGCGTAAGTCCTTAAATGACCATTCATAGGTAGAGCCAACCCAAAAAAGATCATGCTTCCAGGGCACAATGTTTAAGCCTTGTTTGTAAATTTTATCCCTTGTCAATCCGGGTATAGAAACAATCAATGCCTCGCCCTTCATACGTGTATAAGGAAGGTTTTTAAAGTATGGGTTTTCAAATCCTTCCACACCTTCGCAGCAAATTAACTTGCCGCCTTTTGTATCATTATAATGCACTCCATCATTTGAGAACTTGCAATTTTCCCAGCTAAATTTTTCTTCTAAAAGGCTTTTGGATTGTTTTAAATGAATTCTCCAGCCATCCAATAAAGGATGAATATCTATCAGCAGGCTGCCTAAAATTTCACCTATGCCATAATTGAACCGAAAGGTTTCTTTCCATTGATCTTCATCGGGATTTCTTTGCAAATAGGTAGTTTCGTCTTGCAACCTGTTATCAAAAGCTTCCTTCATTTGCGGGGTGGAATGAAAATCGAGGATGGGACAATCATTCACCAGATCAACTCCCAATTCCTTGCCAATGGTCTCGTATTCATTTAAAGCAAATGGAAGCAATTCGTTGATGCGCCAGGTAGTAGCGATGCGGCGGCCGGTAACAGGATTTATTATGCCGCTTGCCACTTTTGACGCCGTAAAGGGCCTGTCCTCATCAATAACCAATACGGTTTTGCCTCTTTTTTGTAATTGCCGGCTAAGCAATGTGCCGCAGATGCCCTGGCCCAGAATGATATAGTCGTAAGATGAATTCGGCACTTTTTTTATATTTTTTCAATTTAATGCAAACGAAAAATAAATGAATTTAAAGTGCCAACGCACCAGTTCGGATAATTTTTAGGGGGGAGCCATATTCGGGCTGATCACTCCAGTATTTTTTAATGGCCTTATTTGACTAAGGATGACGTCAGGAGTACAAGCCAAATGCGGCGATTTTTGTTAGAGCAGTTGTTAACTTTTTATATTATAATTATTAGTTTGCAGGGTAGTGGTACATTTATTAAAATTTTTCAAGAACATGAGGCGGTTTTTTTTGTTTGCAATCATTTCGTTTTTATCATTGCAGGGCTCCGCGCAAGGATTTCTGCCTGCGGAATTTATTGGAATGCCGGTGAGCGGCCGATTTTATCGTTCGGTACCTTTTGACAGCCTTTCAAATAAGAAATGGTCCCTATCAAGATACAGCGGAATTTCAACGTCATTTTCAATTTTTAACGGAGGGTCGGCAACCGTCTTCTCGGCACCAGTCGGTTTGCAATTAAACCGAAAAATCACCAACAACCTCTATGCATTTGCCGGTGTTAATCTCGCTCCTTCATATGTAAATTTTAACCAGGCTTTTTTAAATAGTACGGGTGTTAATAAGTTAGCAAACGGCAATTCTTTTATGTATAGCCCCAATGGTTTTGCTTTATACCGACGCGCCGAATTGGGATTAATGTACACCAATGATGAGCGCACCTTTCAAATTTCGGGAAGTATTGGAATAGAGCGGAAACAGTATCCTGCCTTTGGCGGATTTCAAAATGTCACTCCTAAAAGCAATCGCCAGATTATTGTCCGGTAGCAGAAAATCAACTTAAAAGAAGGTTTATATTTTTCGGGTATTCTTATAATTGTTTTTGAGAAGCCACTGCAATACCTTTTCGCGCTGGTCGCCCTGAACTATAATTTGCCCGTCTTTGGCGCTTCCCCCTGTTCCGCAAAAATTTTTCAGCTTTTTACCCAGGTCTTCCAGGTCTTCATTTTTTCCTGCAAATCCTTCAACCAATGTAACCGCTTTACCTGCCCTATGGCGTTTATCCAGCATAATTTTTAATTTCTGTTGCTGGGGCGGCAATGTTTCCAATAATGGGTCTTCGGTATGTTCAAATGAAAAGCCGGGGTCGGTGCTATAAACAAAACCCCTGCTGTCTGGTTTGTTTTTCTTGTTCATATAAAAATTGACTAATCTTTAATGGTGGTGATAGCTGGTTTCGAAAGAACACGCTGCTGATGAATCAAAACTCAGCTTTCAGGCTAAGGTCAACGCTTTGAGCCTGGTGAATTAAGGCGCCCACACTTATAAAATCCACACCGGTTTGGGCATATTTTTCAATATTGTCCAGGTTGATGCCACCGCTTGATTCTGTTTCAAATTGTTTATCAATAATGGAAAGCGCTTCGCAAATCATCATCGGTGTAAAATTATCAAGCATAACCCTCGATACTTTACCCAAGCCTGTCGCAACCACCTCTTTTACCTCTTGTAAATTGCGTGTTTCCACCTCAATTTTTAAACCGGGTTTTTTGGCGGTAACATAGTTCCATGCTTTATTCACTGCTTTTTCAATTCCGCCGCAATAGTCAATATGATTGTCTTTTAGCATGATCATATCATACAAAGCATACCGGTGATTATAACCCCCGCCAATACGAACCGCCTCTTTTTCAAGCAATCTGAAGTTGGGCGTTGTTTTTCGGGTGTCCAATATTTTTGTGTGATAGCCCGAGATCTTCTGGCTATATTGATGCGTTAATGTAGCAATACCGCACATTCGCTGCATTATATTTAAGACGACACGCTCTGTTTGTAAAATTTTTTGAATTTCGGCTTCCAGGGTAAAAGCTTTTTCGCCATTTGTCATTTTATCGCCATCTTTTTTATAAAAGGCCAATACAGCGGAACTGTCCACTTTCTTAAAAATATGTTCTGCCACATGCATACCTGCTAAAATGCCATCTTGCTTAATTTTTAAAACCGCTTTGCCCCGAACGCCGGGCGGAATACAACTAAGAGTACTGTGATCGCCCTCTCCAATATCTTCTTTTAAAGCTTCGGTAACCAGGTGGTTTAATAAAGGTTGGTAGGTACTCATGCGGATAAAATTAGAAAAAGAATAATTGATGACCTATTTAGATCAGAATCAACGCTCACAAACCGTGGTCAAAAGAACTTTTGAAAGTGACGGTTAAATGAATAAATGTTAAGAAAAGTCAAAAGCCCCGCTAAGCAGGGCTTTTGACTTTCACCAGGTCTTTTAAATTTAATTTATTCTTACGGTAATGATCTGGTATTTTCCGTCTTTTAATTTCAGCATAATAGATAGTTTGTAACCATCTGAATTATTTAACAATTTTCCGGCTATATACATTGTACCGCTCATTTCGCGTTGCGATGAAAGTTCAAAACCATTGATCTTATTATCATCGTAAAACGACTTTAATGCAATACCTGCCTGGTTTCTGCCAATACTTTTAATCTCGTCTTTATCAGGAAATTTTATATCAAGAATTTTGTCGAAATAGTCTGAAACCGCTTCTGCATTGCCCGATTTTAATGCGTTAACTATGGGAGTGCCGTCGGTTTGCGCCTTAAAAGACATCCCAACTATCGCTAAAAAGGCAAAAAATAATACTCTTTTCATCATAACTTTTATTAATTAAATCAATCTTCGCTAAAAATATGCCAAACTAATCAATATCTAAAAGGCAGTTTCCTGGCGGTCTCAAAAAGATCCTTCAAATAAAGTAGCTTTAACGCATGGAAAAAAAACGTGTTATCCTTATAATTATGGACGGTTGGGGTCTCGGAAAAATTAAATCAGCCGATGCAATTCAAAATGCCAACGTTCCTTTTGTAACCTCTCTATACCAAAAATATCCCAATACAACCCTTATTACCTGCGGCGAAGCAGTGGGCCTGCCAGACGGTCAAATGGGGAACAGCGAAGTAGGCCATTTAAACTTAGGCGCCGGCCGCGTGGTGTACCAGGAGCTGCAGCGTATTAATGTTGCCATAAGGGATGGAAGTATGTTCACCAATCCTGTTTTACTGAGAAGTATTCAATATGCAAAAGCAAATAACAAAGCTTTGCATTTAATCGGGTTGGTGAGCGACGGCGGTGTTCACAGCCATATAAATCATGTAAAAGCGCTTACCACATTTTGTAAAAACGAAGGCTTGACGGAAGTTTACCTGCATGTTTTTACCGATGGACGGGATACCGACCCAAAAAGCGGGTTGGGTTTTATAACCGAATTACAACAGCACCTTAATCAATCGGTGGGTAAGATTGCTACTGTTAGCGGCCGTTACTATGCCATGGACAGGGATAAGCGCTGGGAAAGGGTAAAACTGGCCTACGATGCAATGGTAAATGGCGAAGGCGCAAAGGCAACTGATGCGATCGCGGCTATTGAGCAATCGTATGCGGCAAATGAAACCGATGAATTTTTAAAACCAACTGTCGTTGTAAATGAGGCCCGGCAACCATTGGCTACTATTAAAGAGGGTGATGCGGTCATTTGTTTTAATTTCAGGACAGATCGCTGCCGCGAAATTTCTGAAGTGCTTACCCAAACCGATTTTCCCGCGTTTGGTATGCATAAACTGAACGTGCATTTTACTACCATGACCGAGTACGATGCCAGCTTCAAAAATGTATCGGTCATTTTTGAAACCGATAATTTAATTAATACGATTGGACAAGTATTAGCCGGGAATGGTAAAAAGCAAATTCGTATAGCCGAAACTGAAAAATATCCGCACGTAACTTTCTTTTTTAGCGGCGGCAGAGAAGCCATTTTTGATGGCGAAACCCGAATTATAATTCCTTCGCCAAAAGTTGCCACCTACGACCTGCAGCCTGAAATGAGTGCTGAAGGCATTACTGATGCCATTGTAGCGGAGTTGAAAAAAGAGGAAGTAGACTTTGTTTGCCTCAATTATGCCAATGCGGATATGGTAGGCCATACCGGCTTTTTTAATGCAGTGGTTAAGGCAGTTGAAACAGTTGACCGTTGTGTACAAAAGGTGGTAACCACCGCTATCGATCATGGCTACACCGTATTTTTGACCGCCGATCATGGTAATGCCGACTTTATGATCAATAACGATGGTTCGCCCAATACTGCTCATTCGTTAAATCCGGTGCCGTTTTTTATAATCGATAACGAATTTAAAGGAAAGCTAAAGCCCGGAAAATTAGGCGACCTGGCCCCTACTATATTAACCATGATGCAATTACCGGTACCCAAAGAAATGGCTGGCGATATACTTATTAACCCTTAAATTATCGCCCCTCATGTTTAAAAAGCTGATTGTCTTTTTGGTGGTGCTTTTGATTTTATTACAGTTTTACCGGCCCAAACGCAATATATCTGCGGAGCCTATGCCCAACGACATTAGCCAGGTATTTACCGTACCTGGCGATGTGGAAGCGATCTTAAAAAAATCGTGTAATGATTGCCACAGCAATAATACCTTTTACCCCTGGTATGCTGAGCTTCAGCCGGTGCGCTGGTGGCTTGACGATCATATAGCCGAAGGAAAAAAAGAGTTGAATTTTAATGAGTTTAAAACCTACAGGCCCGGTAAACAATATAACAAACTGGAAGAGGTTGTTAAAATGGTAAAGGAAGATGAGATGCCGTTGTCGTCCTACACATTGATACATACCAATGCAAAATTATCCAAAGCGGAGAAGAATAAATTAATAAACTGGGCCAATGACATCCGCGATACCATGAAAGCAACTTACCCAATAGACAGCCTTGAAAGAAAGAAGCCGCCGGTGTCGGCTAAGTAGATTTTTGTGAAATCGAATGATTATTCAGGTGAAGACAGGCATTGTTTTTGAAACTTTTTCTAAAAATAAATAGATATGCAAAACCAAACTTTTCAGTTGTTGATTGATGGAGTACCGTACCAGGTAAATGCCGAAGCTTTTAAATTTAATGAGGGCGTGCGGTATAAGGTGAGCTATAACCAAAGCGACGATTTTATTTTTGCCTGGGACGATAATGTTGGGCAATATATCTCTATTGATTCCGATAGTCCCAAAATACCTTCGAACGTTGAAACGGCAATTGCTGTACAATTAGAGCGGATGACCGCCTGATCTTAATTTATATATTTATTGCTTCCATGGAATCTCTGCAATGCACGTTGAAAACTATGCTGCATGGTGTAACTTTATGCATTATAAAATTTAATAAACAAACTTTCCATCATGAAAAAAATAACTTTTTGCTGTGCCCTGTTCATTTTTATCTGCAGCTTTTCGCCAAAAAAAATGGCAAAGGATAAATGGTACAGCCTCTTCGACGGTAAAACGCTCAATGGCTGGAAGGTGGGCAACAATGCCGAAACCTTTAAAGTTGCTGATGGCGCTATTGTGGCAAACGGCGATGTCGCCCATTTGTTTTATGATGGTGGTATCATGAACCACGATTTTAAAAACTTTGAGTTTAAGGCGAAGGTGATGACCATGCCGGGCTCTAACAGCGGTATTTATTTTCACACCGCTTACCAGGAAAAAGGCTGGCCTGCAAAAGGGTACGAGGTGCAGGTAAATAACTCCCAAACCGATTGGCGGCGTACCGGCAGTTTGTATGCTATTGATGATGTAAAAGAAGTGTATGTGAAAGATAATGAGTGGTACACCGAAAGCGTCATGGTCCAAGGCAAAAGAGTTGTCATAAAAATAAACGGCAAAACCGTAGTGGATTATACGGAACCGGAAAATGTTCAGCGCCCCACCGACATGGCAGGCAGAAGAATATCGCACGGAACTTTCGCGCTACAGGGCCACGACCCCAAAAGCAAGGTGATGTTTAAAGATATAATGGTAAGGGCGTTGCCGGAGTAGCGAAGCCCCGCCCCCCCGCCCCTGAAGGGGAGCTGAAGCCCTGGGAAATGGTGAAACGCCAAACCTAAAAAAGCCTTTGTGCCCCTTTGCGCCTTGGGGTCTTAGTGGTACAAAATGTTAATTTGAAAATTATCTCATCAGTTTTTTTACTAAAAAGTCGGCTGTAGCGTTACCTACCTTTAAGGAGTTGCTGTGCTTCATCCAATGGTGCGTATCATCGGGCACCACCAGCGTTTCAAATGGAATGCCCTGCTGCTTTAACCTTTTAACCAGGTCAGTGCTTTGGGTAAACGGCACATTGCGGTCGTCGTCGGCGTGAATGATGAGCACCGGCGACTTCCAGTTTTTTACCCAGGCGGCGGGCGATGAGGTCCACGCTATTTTTTTAAACAATGCTTCGTCTGGCGCTGTCTCGTACCGGTCGCTTTTCGGCGCAAGCCTGCCTTCGGCGGTAAAGTCGTGAACACCATGGATATCTACGCCCGCTGCAAAAAGCTTTGAATCTTTTGCCAGCGCCATAGCCGTTAAGAAACCACCATACGATCCACCATAAATTCCAATACGCGCCACATCAATATCTTTTTGCGCAGCTAACCACAGTGCGCCCGCTTTTACATCAAGGTATTCGCTGGCCCCAATGTTGCCATAGCCTTTTAAGGGCTGATGAAATTCGTATCCATACCCAATACCCAGCCGGTAATTAACCGATAACACCGCAAAGCCTTTGTTGGCCAGGTATTGATTTGTAGCGTAGGCATTGGCGTAATAATCGCTATAGTTCCAGCCGAGCAACATTTGCCGGGGCGGCCCGCCATGTACGTAAACGATAGCAGGCTTTTTGGCCGCGCCACCTGGTTTAACAAAAAGCTGGGCATGGATCGTCAGCCCGTCTTCCGATTTAAAAATAATCTGCCTGGGGGTAACCAACTGGTCTTGTGGAAAATCGGCCGGTACCAGGTCCTGGGCCAGCAATTTCACAGGCCCTTTTTCAAATGGCATTACTGCGGGCAGGGGAGGCCTTTGTGCCGTAGCGCTGATCATGGCGATCGTATTATTGTCGCCGGTCATCACCGGATACCACTCCAGCCATTTACCCGGTGTCAGCACCTGCATGTCGGCCTTACTGGTTGAAACCTTTGCTATGTGGCGCCGGTCTGCATCCACTTTATCGGGGCCGGAATTTGCTGCAAACACCAGCCATTCGCCATTGCTGCTCATGGTGATGTGTTCGGCCATAAAGTTGCCCGACGTTAATTGAAGGGGATCTCCTCCGCCGGCTTTAATTGAATATAGGTGCGGCCATCCATCGTGATAACTTAAAAACACGATGCGGTTATTGGCCGCCCAATGCAGGTTAACCCCGCCATGGGTTGTGGGCAGCGATCCCCGCAGGGTTGCAGGTGCCATCCACAATAACCTGCTTGTGCCATTTACAACATCGGCGGTCATTAACTGCCACGATACCGGTTGCCTTACCAGTAAACTATCGGGCGCCCCACCCATACCAGGGGTACGCACCCATACCAGTTGTTTGCCACCAGGACTCCATTGAGGTGTGCGATCACGATCAAAAGAAGGGGCTATCCAATTAATGGGCGAAGCGGTATCGGTAAACACGCCCACCAGGCTATGATCGCCCCGGTTGCTTATAAATGCCAGTTGGCTGCCATTGGGCGACCATTGCAGTGAGCCATTATTTCCTTTGGCATAAAACAACATTTTTGCAGGCCGCGTTGCCGATACATCGGTAATCCAAACCTGGCCATTCTTTAAAAAAGCAATACTGTTGTTATCGGGAGAAATAGCTGGGTCATCTCCCTCGGTCAGCTTTTTGGCCTCCCCGCCATTGAAAGGCACGCTCCATACCTGAATTTTGGCCGCGGCTGGGTTAGAAGAAGGGTTGATCGCTACCTCCTGGCTATAGTTGCTGCCATGATCGCCGCCGCGTACAAATACCACCCATTGGCCGTTGTTGCTTATGCACAGGCTTGTGATCTCCTGTCCATCGTCGTTGTTAAATGCCGTTATTTTTTTAGGAATAAAATCCGGACCTTCAGCCACATATACATTTCTCTTTCCCTGTTCGTTCATGGCCCAGGCAATACGCGATCCGCTGGCCGATGCCGTAAGCTCGTTAGGAAAGGGATAACTTTTTACCGCTTCCAGGGTAAATGGCTGGGCATAAATATTGGAAGTGCCCGTTATAAAAACAATTGCCGCCAACAGCCGGATAAGATAAGTCATGATGGCTAAATTAGGGATTTAAAGCCTAAGCCAAGCCCCTCCGCCCCTGAAGGGGAGCTGAAAAGCCAAAGCCCCCAACCCATGAAGGGGAGCTGAAAACGCCGTACGTAAAAAAACCTTCGCGTTTCTTTGCGTCTTCGCGCCTTCGTGGCCCAACCTGCTATTCACAAACAGGCACGCCATTTGAATGAGCCTCCAAACTATATTTACATATGGAGAATTTCAAAATCGTTATTTTAATAATGACCATTTTAATTGGTCTGTCGGCACTGGTTGAAAAAACCAAACTTCCCTATCCCATATTATTGGTGTTAGTAGGTTTGGCAATAGGCTTTGTTCCTTTTTTGCCCGGTCTGGAACTGGACCCCGAGATTGTTTTCCTGGTATTTCTTCCGCCTATTTTATACGATGCCGCCTTTAAAACAAGCTGGCACGAATTTAAAAAAGAGATCAGGCCTATATCGGCGCTGGCAGTTTCACTGGTTTTTTTTACAACAATCATAGTGGGAGTAGCTGCTTATTACCTGATACCCGGTTTTACCTGGCCGTTGGCATTTGTATTGGGGGCTATCATTTCGCCACCCGATGCGGTGGCTGCCACCAGTATTACCAAAGGGCTGGGTCTTAACCGAAAAGTGATCACCATTATAGAAGGGGAGAGCCTTGTAAATGACGCATCGGCCCTGATTGCCTACCGCTATGCACTTGCTGCCGTAGGAGGGACTTTTGTTTTGTGGAAAGCGGGTATAGCATTTTTGGTGGTGGCGCTTGGCGGTATAGGTATTGGGCTGGCAGTTGGGTATGTTATTGTATTGGCGCACAAAAAAGTAAAAGACAACGCGATTGTTGAAACCAGCCTTAGCCTGTTAACGCCCTTTTCGGCCTACCTGCTGGCAGAGCATTTTAAAACATCGGGTGTATTGGCGGTGGTCACCGCCGGGTTAGTGGTGGCATGGCGAAGCCGCGAGGTATTCAGTACCCAAACCCGGTTGCAGACCAGGGCGGTTTGGGATACGGTGATCTTTTTAATGAACGGAATGGTCTTTATTTTGATAGGCCTGCAGATGCCCTCGATAGTTGAAGACCTGAGAACAGAAACCGTTTACAGTATCGTAGGGTATGGATTAGTAATCAGCCTGGTGACCATTACCATCCGCATTGTGTGGGTGTTTGCGGGCGCCCGGTTATTTATGCCCCGGCGAATGAATGGCCTTAAAGCAGACGATCCCGAAAAGGTATCGTGGAAGAATGTATTGATTGTGGCCTGGACCGGCACCAGGGGCGTGGTAAGCCTGGCAACCGCTATGGCACTGCCGCTTACCCTGGCCGATGGATCGCCTTTTCCTAAGCGGCACACGATACTATTACTGGCATTTGTAGTGATATTGGTAACACTGGTGGTACAGGGCCTTACGCTGCCTTTGCTCATACGAATTCTGGGCCTTAAACCCGAAGAACACCTGTTAAAACAAGAGGATCGCGAATTGCAGCTTTCCCTTACCGAAAATGTTTTGCAGTTCATCAACGACTTTCCGATAGATACCGATCCAAAGGTGCTGGAACAAATGCGGAAACGCTACGAAGCGATGCATCGGTTATTACAGAATAAAAATGAAGGAAGCCGCTGGAAAAGAAGGGAGGAAACGAGTAAATTATTTTTTGTTAGCCACATGCTTTCGGCACAGCTGGAAGTAATAAAATTTGAGCGGGAGCAGCTTATCCGGTTTCACCGCGAAGGAGCTTACAGCGAGGAGTCACTGAATAGAAGCGAACGGGAGCTTGATTTGGAAGAGCTGCGTCTGCAAAGCATGCTGGCAAGAGCAGAAGAAGCCCAAGCCCCCGAAGCCCCCAACCCCTAAAGGTGAGCTGAAACGCCAAAGCCCGCCGCCCCTGAAGGGAAGCTGTAGCCCCCAATCCCTAAATAACCCGGCTGCTGATGCAATGGTAGCTAATACTGCAACTATTATTGAAAGAAGGAAAGTGGTTTTATGTGTTGTAGTAAACATTAGAACATTTTATTGATTTTTTGGCGGCTGTGTTATATATTTTTTTGGATAGCTTTTTCTGAACATTAGTGCAAGCAGTAACATTGCCGTTGGTGCAGTAATTGTCCACGGCAAAGCAAGCAGCAATAACCTTTCTGAAAATGCCGGATAGAAATATACAAATGCAATTAAAGGTGTAACCAGTGCATTGGCTAAAAAAGAAATGCGAACCCATTTTTGAATGCCTGTTTTTTCAAAAACGGGAACAGCAAATAGTGTTGCTAAACCCATAAATATATATCCAATGGCATCATAGTCCCAAAACATGGAATGAGGTGTTTGGCTGAGGATTTTAATTTCACTCCCTGCTCCTTTAAGTGTCATAGGAATTACGGTGGCCAGTTGTACTACATAATTTGCTGTAACAAATACAGCATAAATAATGGTGAAAATCAGAGCGGCATGGCTCCATATCTTTTTATTGTCAGGTGTGGCATGATGCAATGCAAGCATTTCAAGCATAAAAGGAACAACTATGCAAAGAGAAAATCCGTAAATTAAAATTTCATCATAAGGATATGTAAACACACCTAAAAGCTGTAAAGTTTGAACCAATACAAATGCAGCATTTGAACCAAACGCAATAATACCTGCCCAAAAACCTATTTTATAAACTGTGGTATTCGTCTTCATTTTCTTTACTTGTAAAACAAAATATATTTTACCTGATTATTTTAGTGTATACTTTACTCATTCATGGCGGTAACATTATATTCAACCTCCTTTAGCCTGAATATTCCATAGGTGAATTTTCCATCCGGATAATGCCAGACAGCTTCTCCATAGCTTGCGATATTTACAGCATTGATATTTTTGTAGTCTTTTGCAGGCGTGGAAAAAGGATATTGCTTCATGTCAGCAACAGCGGTGCGGTCGTAGGATAAAAAATCAATCAATTGTCCTTTGTCATTAAAAAACAGCGTAGCTGAAATTGAAATGCCATGATTGGTAAATATTGCTTTGATGGAATTGCTATCAATTGCCTGCCATTTTATACGTTTGTCAATCAATGTTGCAGG
>JBBRCW010000002.1:0-72079 GCA_038204535.1 Chitinophagales bacterium
TTTAATTTTTTCTAACACCCAGGCGATACCTTCAAACGACCACTTGTTTTCGAAGCGTAGCAGTTGTATACCTATACTTTTTAATAGTATTTCTTTAATACGATCTTTCTCAGTGCACGGTTCCCAAAAATGATCTTCACCTTTCAGTTCAATCACTAACTTTTAAGATTGGCAGTAGATGACTGCAATAAAATTTCCGAGGCTATGTTGACGACAAAATTTAAGGTTTTACAGTTGGCTCTTTTTAAAGATGTGTCCCGAGGGTGGCTTCTGCGGAGGTGCTGTGGTTGCAGAGTTGTTTGCCAAGAGGTTTTAATTCAGGTTTGTTGTTAAAGACGACATTTTTCATGTGTTGCAGTTTAACCACCCCTCCTTGAAAAGGGAGGGGAAACTTTTGCAGGCAGGTTTACGGGCTGGTAAAAATTGAATTTTTGGGAATAAATTTTTTATTAATGATGATTCTATTAAATGAGGCGCTTCGAAAATCAGACACTTTCTGCAGTGTCATTTTCAAAGAACTTTTTTGGGAACCAAAAACTAATCACTAAAAATGACGAACACCATAAATGAATAACATTGAGTGGAAAGCTTTTATTTATTGGGAGTGTGCGTTGTATAAACGATCTTGTAATGCATAAAACCATCGCCATGAAAATGATCCATCAATTACTGCTTCTGCTTTTTGTCAGTTCATCCGTTCAATTGCCTGTTATGTCACAGTCTGCCAATCCATCCACTTTACGGCTGGCTGTTGCCGGTGCCACCCATGGCCATGTGCCCTGGATATTGCGCCGAAACAAACCCGATGTTACGCTCGTCGGTATCTACGAACCTAATACCGACCTGGCAAAGCGGCTGGCAAAACAATATAAACTGAGCGATGACCTGTTTTACACCGATCTCAGCAAAATGCTCGAAGCGGTAAAACCTGAGGCAGTGGTAGCGTTTGGTTCCATATACGAACACAAGATGGTGGTGGAAGCCTGTGCTCCAAAGGGTATTCATGTAATGGTTGAAAAACCTTTGTCCACCAACCTTACCGATGCGCAGAAAATGGAGCAGTTGGCTAAAAAGCATCAAATACACCTGCTGACTAATTTTGAAACAAGCTGGTATGCTACAACGGCCAAAACGTATCAATTGGTAAACGACAGCAATTTTGTGGGTAAGATTAGAAAAGTTGTGATACATGATGGTCACAATGGTCCGCAAGAGATAGGCGTAAATAAAGAGTTTTTCGCCTGGCTGACCGACCCGGTTCAAAACGGGGGAGGAGCGCTGATTGATTTTGGCTGCTATGGCGCTAACCTGATGACATACCTTTTAAAAGGAGAACAGCCATTAAGCGTGACTGCTGTAACCAGGCAATTTAAACCGGCAATTTATCCCAAAGTAGATGATGACGCCACGATTATTGTCAACTATCCTTCTGCTGAATGCATTATTCAGGCAAGCTGGAACTGGCCCTTTGGCAGAAAAGATATGGAGGTGTATGGCGAGACCGGTTATGTTTATGCCGATAACAGTACCGACATGCGCCTTCGCAATCAAAAGGATAAAAAAGAAAAGACGATGAAGGTTGCTGCAGACGAATTGAATGTGTACGAAGATCCCTTTAGTTACCTGGCCGATGTAGTAAAGGGAAGAATAACAGTACCGGAATTTGGATTGTATTCGCTGGCAACTAACATGACAGTGGTTAAGATTTTGGATGCGGCCAGGCAATCGGCAAAAACGGAAAAGACGGTTATACTGAAGTGATTGGTTTAAATTGAGCATAGCAGGAAAGGACCGATACGGTATCCCGGTCGCCAATTAAAGGGTTCCTTTAAAAGATCGAAGAACATACTACATGATTTTAGTCAACCTCTTTCGGGGAGACCCACCAGCCGTTCCCCTGGAACGAAAACCAGCATGCATGATTTTCGACAGGAGTTATTCACTAACAAATCAGAAGGATTTTTTAAGATTGTCGGGAAATTTATTTAAATCAAAAAAACCCGGACGCATGTAAATTTTTTCTAGAAATGAAATTTCCAAAGTAAGTTTTCGCGTTCCGGCGGAAAGGAACATGGGTAGAACTAACAACCAAAAGGGGTTTTCCCGTTCCAGAGGAACGGAAGATGCATGAAGGGAACGATTGTTGAGAAGACTACCACCAAATTACCACGACTGTATAATTAGATAATCGCCAAAACCTATCGACACCTGAATATTTTTAACAAGCGGGATAAAAAACGAAAAGCACTATTTCTAAAGCCATTGTCGGTTTAATATTTCGCCCTGTCAGGGCTTGCGATCTCCGTTGATATTTTACGAAGGGCGATGCCCATCGCTGATGTATTGTGCCCCTTCAGGGCGTTTAAAACTGCACGATCAAAGATTTTAAAAGGCCAAAAAGTCGCTGGCTTCAAAGGTCGTAATGGGCACCATTACATAACGTTAAGTGTAGCCCTGATACATTAACGTAAATCAGTCATAGAAAAAGCCCTGAATGGGCATCCAGTTCAATCAACTTTTAAGATAGTAGATGACTGCAATAAAATTTCAGAGGCTATGCTGATGATGAAAATTTGCGGTTTTAAAGTTAGCTCTTTGGAAGATTTGTCCTGAGGGTGGGCTCTGCGGAGGTGCTGTGGTTACGGAGCGGTTTGCGAAGAAGTTTTAATGCGGGTGTGTTGTTAAAGACGACTTTTTTCATGTGCTGCAGTTTAACCACCCCAGAATGTTTTTATAACATGTTATAAAAACATTCTGTCCCCTCCTTTTCAAAGGCGGGGAAACTTTTGCAGGCAGGTTTACGGGCTGGTAAAAGTTCAATTTTTGAGAATGTGAAAGCGGAGGTGCTGTGGTTACGGAGGTATTTGCCGGGAGGTATTAATTCGGGTATGTTGTTAAAGACGACATTTTTCATGTGCTGCAGTTTAACCACCCCAGAATGTTTTTATAACATGTTATAAAAACATTCTGTCCCCTCCTTTTCAAAGGCGGGGAAACATTTGCAGGCAGGTTTACGGGCGGGTAAAAGTTCAATTTTGGGGATTGTACAAGCACGCCCGGACAGCCCCACCAGAATGATCTTTCGGGCTGGCGTTCGGACGGGTATGCGACCCCGCAATATTGACACCCCCTTTGGGGGCTAGGGGGCTTTTATATCTTCTTATTCTTCCACCTTCCCTTTTTAAATATTATATAAGCAGTGATCGATATAGCCGTTTCAGCAGTGGGGATGGCGATGAAAACCCCCAGCGGTCCCATTGCAAAGGTGACTGCCAGCAGGTAAGCCAGCGGAATTTGCATACCCCAAAATCCAAACAAATTGATGATGGTAGGGGTGCGGGTGTCGCCGGCTCCGTTAAACGCATTGGCCATCACCATGCCCACACCGTAAAAAATAAAACCAATGCCAATAACGCGAACGGCATAAACCGCGAAATGAGTTACCGCTTCTTCCTGTGTAAAAAAGGATATAATAACTGGCGCGAAAACGATAAAAATAAAAGAAACCACGGCCATAAAAATGGTATTGTATTTAGCAGTCTTTAAAACTGACTCTTCGGCACGAAGCGGCTGGCCTGCTCCCAGGTTTTGCCCTACCAATGTAGCTGCAGCATTGCTCATGCCCCAGGCTGGCAATAAAAAAAACATGATAACCCTGATAGCGATCTGGTAACCGGCACTTGCTTCGCTATGGCCTGTTTGAACCACCAGGCTGGCCAGCACGATCCAGCTACCACTGCCAATTAAAAATTGCAGGGTGCCGGGCCAGGCAATGTCAATAAGCGAACGAATGATCTTAAAATCGGGTGCAAGGTGTTTCAGAGTAAATTTTACCATCCTGCTGCCGTTAAACAAATGATATAGCTGGTAGGCCACCCCTATGCCACGCCCAATGGTAGTTGCCAGCGCCGCACCCATAATGCCCAGTTCGGGTATCGGCCCGAAACCCCTTATCAGCACAGGGCACAAAATAATATTACAGATGTTGGCTATCCACAGGCTTTTCATAGCCATCATGGCATCGCCGGCGCCCCTGAAAATACCGTTGATCAAAAACAGCAGCATGATCACCAGGCTGCCCGCCATTACAATGCGGGTATAGACGGTGCCCATTGCAACTGCTTCCTCTTCGGCGCCCATCAGGCGCAAAATATCGGCCGCATAAATATACCCGGGTATGCTTACCAGCAAGGTTATAGCCAACGACACCGAAATGGCCTGCATGCCTGCTTTGCTGGCAGCGGCAACATCTTTTTCACCTACTCTTCGCGCAACCATTGCCGTGGCAGCCATACTTATGCCGATGGCCAGCGAGTACACAATAGTAATAACGGATTCGGTTAACCCCACCACGGAGGTAGCATGTTTGCCCAGGTGGCTTACAAAATATATATCCACTACGGCAAATACACTTTCCATACACATTTCAAGCATCATGGGGATGGCAAGCAA
Organism: Chitinophagales bacterium; assembly: GCA_038204535.1. Lineage (GTDB taxonomy): Bacteria > Bacteroidota > Bacteroidia > Chitinophagales > Chitinophagaceae > Segetibacter. Next base: position 4,453 of record JBBRCW010000002.1, read on the forward strand.
TATAACTGCCCGCCTGATGCTGCCGGTAGTGTAATCTTGTTCGGCGCCATTTAATGATTGGCGAATGATGGAAAATATATGGGATAAACGAACCGAAACAGTTTGTTGTAACGACATGAAATTCTAATTTAAAAATAGAGGAATAATTGAACGACGAAGGCAGCCTCCGTTGTTCAGCCTGTGAATGTGCAGTTCCCAATCTTAGCAGGAACAAACTTAGAATTTCATATTGCGTACAGTTGTAGATTGCAAAGATTATATAAATTTTTGATAGAATGATCAGTTATAATCCCAAAAATTGGCGGCGGTTTATATTCGATTTCCACAAGTCGGATACTTTTATAAAGTTACTGCCCTTAATATTTGTTGTTGCCGCTTATGCATGGTTTATTGCTTACCTGGAAATACGGTATTTTAAACTTTCCGATTCAAGCTATATAAAAAATCTGACGCTGCTGCACAACCTGCTGGGTTTTGTTATTTCGTTGTTGCTGGTGTTTAGAACGAATACGGCTTACGACCGCTGGTGGGAGGGAAGAAAGCAATGGGGCGCTTTGGTTAACTGCAGCCGTAACCTGGCGGCAAAGCTGAATGGCATTTTACCAGGCGATGATCAAAAGAACCGCAGTTTTTTTATCGGGATCATACCGCGTTTTGCTATGGAGCTGCGTATTCACTTACAATCGGAGGCAACGCGGTTTTCGCTTGATGAAAAGCCGCATCCCGAAATACCAGACTTCGACAGGCGGAAGCATGTGCCTAACCAGGTGTCGTCGCTTATCATCAGCAAGATTATGCAGTTAAACAGGCAAAACCTTGTTACCAATGATCAGCTGATTATTTTAAATCCGGAGATAACGGCGTTTCTCGACATTTGCGGTGCCTGCGAACGAATAAAAAATACCCCTATTCCGTTTTCGTACACCGCCTTCATCAAAAGATTCATTCTCATTTATATTCTTACACTGCCCATGGGCTTTGTTTTTAACCTGGGTTTTTTGGTGGTGCCGGTGGTGGTTTTTGTGTTTTATGTATTGGCCAGCCTTGAACTGATTGCAGAAGAAATTGAGGAGCCCTTTGGTAAAGATGCCAACGATCTTCCTATGGAACGTATGGGGGAAACCATTAAAAAGAATGTGGAAGAGTTACTGGCCTGATCAAAACGGATTTTTCCGTTAGGGGAGTATTGAAAGAGGCTAAATATAAGGGATGCAAAAATGTTTACTATTTCGCTTTTATTATCTTGGTGATCTTATTTGGTTAACATTCCCTTCTATGTGCCCTAAAATGATTACCATATGACTGCTGGTGTAAAATGCATAACTACATAGGTACAATAGAGAAATATAGGCTTCAAATAAACATATTAAAATACCTTGTTAAAGAAGGAACATGCCCAACAGACAATAAGCTAAAAAGATAAAATTGTTCCTGGGTTCGGTTGGTGCAGCGCAATTAGATTGTTGCTTCATCTTTAATCATTGTACTCACCACTCACCACTCACTACTCACACCCGGTGCAGCGCACCGCAATATTTGTAGAACATCTTCAGCGCATGGCTCATAGGGTGCAGCGCACCGCAATATTTACATAATATTTCGCCCAGAAAATTGATATTGGATATTTCGGTGCGCTGCACCTAAGATTGTACCGTAAATTTTTAGGCTACAAAGATTGCGGTGCGCTGCACCAAAAAGAAAAATCGATTGTCAATTTTTGCCTTTCCTGGCCTTATTAAAATACCTTGATTAAGAAGGTAAATGCGCAACAGGCAATGAGCTGAAAGATAAAATAGGCCCCAGGTTCGGTTGGCAAAGTGCAATTAAATTGTACGTCTTTAATTATTGTTTCCCAGGTGCAGCGCACCAAAATGTTTGTAGAACATCATCAGCGTATGGCTCATGAGGTGCAGCGCACCGCAATATTTGCAAAATATCACACCCGGCAAATTGTTAGTCGATATTTCGGTGCGCTGCACCTTAGATTGTCCCGCAATTTATAGGCTACAAATATTGCGGTGCTCTACACCAAAAAGAAAATTCGATTGTCAATTTTTGCCTTATCAGGCCTTATTAAAATACCGAATTAAAGAAGATGGCTGCGCAACACGCAAAGAGGTTAAAAGATAAAATAGGCCCAGGTTCGGTTGGTGCAATGCAACTAAATTGTTGCTACCTCTTTAATCACCTGATCACTATTCATTGTTTACTATTCGTTTTTCACTCCCCTGTTCACAATCCATTGTTCACTATTCACTATTCGTTATTCACTCTTCTACTCACCACTCACCCCCGATGTACCGCACCAAAAAGTTAATTCGATTGTCAATTTTTGCCTTACCGGATAATGCCTCTGAACGTAATCGGCTGCCGGTCGTTACTCATGACCTGAAGCGAGGCGGACCCGTTTGAAAATGCAGTCAGCACAAACTTTTCGCCCTTGTGCCGGTCGCCCGGTATGATCACTACGTTCCAGCTTCCCTTTTTAGCTTGGGTAGCTTTATAATCAATTTGGGTTGAAGTAAACATATAACCTCCATCTGCCGGGTTCATTGGTGCGGTAAAAACGCGACCGAAATAAGGCAACGAACTAATGAGCGTATCATTTTTCACTTTTATTTCGTAATACGATGTAAGCGGCCTTGTTCGTCCTCCCATAGGCAAGGCCTCTTGTGCCTGAAAAACAAACTTTTGATCATTCAAATTTTTTGCGATTTCCGCAGCCTTTTCATTTTTAGAAGTTTGCGAAGGCTGGGCGCTCATACACGAAATATTTACACTGAAAGCAAATACCAGCATTCCTATAGTTTGAACTATCTTTTTCATCTTTTAGTTGGCACCAAAACCATACCTATCGTTAGCAAAAAATGCCGGATTAAGTTTTTTATAGGTTATCTTAATCTTAAAATTGATTTTACAATGTATTGGTATTACGGGAATGATTTTTTATATTGATAAGTAAAGCGAAAATTATGAGCCAGGCATTTGTAAAAGAAAGTGATGAGCAATGGCTTCACGAAGTGGGTCCGTCTATCGGGGCGCTCGTTTTCTATCTTACCCGTGAAAATAATGGGGTTCGGGTGTATGAAAAAAAAGCAGCGTTTAACAAGGCCAGCAGCAAAAGCGAACATCACATGAGCAACGGGCTTGTCTATTCTAAAGACGAGGAAGGAAAATGGTTTATTGTTTGGTAACTAATCCGGTGATATGTCTTTAATAACATTTGCAAACAGATCCGATAATTTACCATCAGCCTGACTGGCTACTGCAAGTATCTCCTTAATATTTACCGGCTGCAGATTGTCAGCATCGCATTCGTCTGTAATCACACTAACAGCAGCACAGGCAAGTCCGATGTGATTGGCTACAATTACTTCGGGTACAGTGCTCATGCCCACCATATCCGCCCCAATATTTTTTATATAACGATATTCCGCCCTCGTTTCAAGGTTGGGCCCCATAACAGATGCATAAATGCCCTGTTTTAAATCAATTTGCAATTGGTTTGCTTTATCAAGAAATAATTGGTTGAGTGTTTTATCGTAAGGTGCATACATGTCAACAAACCTATTACCAAATGCCGGGTCGTTTAATCCCCGCAAAGGGTTTTCGGGCTGCAGGTTAATGTGGTCGTCTATTAATACAAGGTCGCCTTTTTTATAAGTAAGATTGATGCCACCCGCCGCGTTGCTCAGCAGCAAATTTTCAATGCCTAATTCTTTCAGTACTCTTATAGGAAAGGTGATCTCCTGCATGGTGTACCCTTCGTAATAATGAAACCTGCCCTGCATAGCAATGACTGTTTGGTTACCCACCTTACCTATAATTAATCTGCCTTTATGAAATTCAACCGTTGCAGCGGGAAAATTTGGAATAAAATCATACTCCAGTAGGTTTTCAATTTGTATATGATTTATAAATTCGCTCAAGCCGGTACCCAGCACTACGCCAACTGCAGCACCATTGAAACCATTTTTTTTCAGGTATTCCGTGGTCTCATTAATTTTAAATAGTACATCAAACATAAAATTCTAAGATTTAATTGGGATAAAACTAATGTATATTACCATGCGTATATTTTCAAAATGAAAAAGATTATACTCTTCATACTTCTTATTTCGAAAGGTTTTATATCTCCGGCCGCAGAACTGAATAATTTGCCGATGAAAGAGGAAACAGATATTTTAGACCTGTCTCAGCAATTATTATTAGCGGCCAAAACAAAAGAACCTACCGACAGCCTGGTTGAGTTAATGAAAGCGATACCTGAATCCGCCTTAACACAACAACTGACAAACGACAATCGTAAAAAAGCATTTTGGATAAATATTTACAATGCATACACGCAGATCAGCCTTGCAAAAAATCCTGATAAATATAAAAACAGGGGCAGTTTTTTTGGTGAAAAACAGATAGAGATTGCAGGCAAGACTTTGAGCCTCGACCAGGTGGAACATGGTATATTGCGACATAGTAAAATTAAATGGAGCCTTGGCCACCTGAACAAGTTATTCCCTTGCCGTTTCGAAAAACAGCAGCGTGTGGATACCCTTGATTATCGCATACATTTCGCATTGAACTGCGGCGCTAAAAGCTGTCCTCCGATTGCTTTCTACAGGGCTGAACAATTAGATCGTCAGTTAGACCTGGCTACCAACGCCTACCTTAAGGGCGATGTTGAATACAATGCCACAAAAAACACCGTCAGTGTACCCGCTTTAATGGGGTGGTTTAGGGGTGATTTTGGCGGTAAAGATGAAATGTTGCTGTTGTTAAAAAAGCTGGATATCGTTCCTGATTGTAAAAATCCAAAAATAAAATTCAGCGATTATAACTGGGACCTGTTTCTTGAAAATTATAAGCAGGAGTAAGGGGGCAGATTATCGTCATGCCGGGCCTTACCAGGATGCTCCCTAAGTCCTCAGAAGGGGGAAATTAAGAACCATCAGTCAAAGTCCCCGAGGTCTCCATTGTTCCACAAATGAGGAGAGAATAAGGATTTAGCACACAGCAGATGTTGATGATCTAACGGCGAATAAAGTGATGATGTAATGCCGGGCCTGACCCGGCATCCCCTGAAAAACAACGGGCTCCCTAAATCTCCCAAAGGGAAAAGTTAAGAACTGTGGCATTGAATATGCCTCCAAAATCAGAAAATTGCCTGGAGTATGTTGTCCAGGGGATCCTGAAACAAGTTCAGGATAACGGCTCGGGTGAACGGCTCTACTTTTCCGTTGATTGTTTCGCTGATAATCGATGATTTTTGTCGATATTTCTGCGAACATCTGCGAGAAACCTTTTTTATCCTGCTTTATATTAATATTCCTACACACATCGGCGTACATCTGCAAAAAAGCGCTGCGCACATCTGCGGGAAAGCTTTTTCTACACATTAACCGGCCTAAGTTAATTCCACTGTATTTATCCCAAACATTTACCTGTTTTTGTGGAATTAAGTTGTTAGTTTTAAAATTTGACCCGACTTATTAAAAGCACAGCATGTTGCAGCAAGCCCTGATAATTTTTGTTAGAAACCCCGAGCCTGGGAAAGTTAAGACGCGAATTGCCAAAGATCTTGGCGACACTACTGCACTTGAAGTTTATCAAAAATTGTTGTTACACACCAAATCCATAACGCAAAATTTAAGCGTGGATGTTTTTGTTTATTATACCGATTACATAAATGATAACGATCTATGGAATGGAGCGCCTTATCTTAAGAAAATTCAAACAGGCAGAAACCTGGGAGAGCGCATGCAAAACGCTTTTGAAAATATGTTTGATTTGGGCTATGAGAATATAGCGATCATAGGAAGTGATTGTTTTGAATTGACTCAGGCAATTATAGAGGAGGCTTTTGAACAACTAAATTATCATCGGGCGGTCATAGGCCCCACAAAAGATGGAGGTTATTATCTGTTGGGAATGAGTTCACTTTTATCACCATTATTTGCAAATAAAGACTGGAGCACATATAAAGTGTATCAGCAAACCCTGGAGGATATTGATGCCCTGCGTGTAAGTTTGTTTCCCTTACCGGTTTTATCTGACGTTGATACGGCCGAAGACTGTAAAAAATATCCCGGGCTATTATAACCTTTCAATAATTGTAGCTATTGTTATACCGGTTTGCCAAATACCTTGTTCGTGCGGCGTTGCTACTTTACTGCAGAAAGATCATTTTTTCAGACAAAAAAGCCTTGAACATGCAGGGACCATTGTTATTGGCCTGCAACCATCCCAATTCTTTTTTCGATGCATTGCTTTTAGGGGCATATTTTAAGAAACCGGTCCATTTTTTAGCACGGGGAGATGCCTTTAAAAAATCGTGGCCGCGAAAAATACTGACCGCCTTAAAAGCCATACCCGTTTATCGGCTTCGCGAAGGCAAAGAATACCTGGGGCTCAACGCCGCCACGTTTGAAAAATGTACTGCTATATTAAAGGATGGTGGCATTGTACTGATCTTTAGTGAAGGCGATTGCAAAAATGAATGGAATTTGCGCCCGCTTAAAAAAGGTACAGCCCGCATTGCCCTGCAGGTTTGGGAGGATGAAAACATGGCCACTACTTTTAGTATTTTGCCGGTTAGTTTCAACTATAACTCTTTCAAGGCTTTTCGAAAAAATGTGGTGATCCATTTTGGTAAACCCGTTTTTAAAGAACAACTTACCCCTGGTTTGCCATATGCCGCGCAAATCACAGAATTAAATTCAATTCTTTACAAAAATATAAGTGAGGGTATGCTGATAGCCAACGGCGATACAGAAACCATTCAGTTTCTTATAAGCAACCTCCGTTTTTTTGTGAGATCGCATCAACCGCTTATTGACGCAATGCGGCAAAAGCAAGCTGTCATCATGCAAACAATAGCAACGCCAATATTTAAAAAGATGAAGGAGGATAAATTATACCCTCAATCATTCAGCACGGTGGCAGCGGATTATGTGCTGGTGTTATTGTTATCCATTCCGGCATTTATTGGCTTTTGTTTGAATGGGCCTCTTTACAAAACAATCGGGCCTCTTATAAAAAATAAGACAAAGGACACCGTTTTTTATCACTCGGCTTTATTTGCAGTGCTGCTGCTAATATATCCGTTGTATGTGCTGGTGATGTCTTTGGCGTTGTGGTTTATATTCGGCAGCATGCCTTTGATCCTTTATATCATTGCTTTTCCATTTGCTGCTTTGATATATAATTTCTGGAAGGATGCTTATACCCGTTTAAGAAATTATGCGTTACTTTCAAAGAGGGAGCGGCAGCAGTTGACCAGGCTGTTAAAAGCCGAACGGTAATGATTATTTTATTTTATTAAGGGCAAGTAAGCTGATCATCCAATTGGGCAGTGGCCCCTGGCTTTTGCGGGTTTGCAAATTAAGATTCCAGTTTAATTTTTTTAGGATGGGAATTTTATGTGTTTCCACCAGTTCTATCAGGGTGCCATCGGGGTCTTCCAGGTAGCAAAACCTGCCGGCAGCGTTTCCCATACTAAAAGATTGAGCGCTATCTACAGTAAAGCCATATCCGTGTTTTTTAGCTACTTCCTTTAAATCGTTCATCTTTAGCACATCAAAGCATAAATGTATAAAGCCGCAATCGCCCCAAAAGCGGTTCTCATATATTTTTTTCGGCGTAAAGTCCAGCGCTTCAACCAGCTCAATTTCAACTTCGCCCAGCAGTTTGCAGAAAGCGCCGTTGGCGGCTGTTTTCTTTCTTAGCAGCGCACTTTTAAAAGATTGTCCGTTTCCAAAGGCCAAAGGCAGGTCGCCGGCCACACCTTCTGTTTCATAAACCAACTCATTTATGCCCAGCACATTTCGGTAAAAATCAATAGAAGTCTTTATATCAGATACCCCAATAACGGCACCCGCCACACCGCCGCAATGGCCATTGCTGAATTTAAACCAACTGGTACTTTCAACCATTTTAAATGAATTGCCATACGGATCAGTTATCCAAAAGTGCAACTGTTTACCTGGCCCCCGCAGCAGCGCCGATACCTGAACCTGTTTGTTTTTTAAGAAATGGTGGTGAGCTCTTTTTATGTTGGCGCATTTTATCCTGGCAGCGAAAATACCTAAGTCGCCATACCGCGGATCAGTATTTTTAGCCGGCGTGCGGCTGGTAAATTGCCATATTTCAAAACCGCCGCCTCCAGCCAGGTTCATAGAAAGAATGGCATGCCTTTTATGAACCTCGTTGCCGGTGTATTGGGTCATTAAACCGGCTTCGGCATGGTCTTCAAATATCAACACATCCATACCAAACAAAGATTTATACAAGTGCTTTGCTTCAGCTGCGTTTGTTACTCCTATGCCCACCTGCTGTATGCCTGTTATTAAATCTTTCATTCTAAAAAAGTCTTTCGGTCAAAGAGTAAATGCGGTGTACTCTGTTGCTGATATTGCATTACCGGTACACCAGCATCTGTCTGTATTGCTGTATCATTTCGTTTTGGCTGGCTCCTTTACTGTACATATCCACAATTTTTTTATTGGCCAGTTGCACTTTTAGCCAGCTATTGGTTTCATATTTACGTGCCGAAACCAGGCAATTTCCCTGTAATATTTTAAAGCGGGTAAACTGCTTTGCCCGGCTTACAATATCATAATCCTCCATAATGAGCATGGTAGAATTGTAGCCTCCTATCTTATTAAAAAGGGTGCGGGTAATGAAAAGAGTCTGGTCTCCGCCGTTACAAATATGCCAGTCGAACCGCGTAAAAAAGGCGTTCAGCTTCAGTAAAACCATGCTGCTATCGAAACAGGTTTTGTACCTGCCGGCTTCATGACCATCTTTTACAGCTTTTTCAATATCAGCTTTAAATGTTTTAGGGGGATAAGTGTCTGCATGTACAAAGTATAAAACGGGTGATTTTGCAACCAAAGCGCCAAAGTTCATTTGCGTAGCCCTTCCCTTCAGCGGAGAAATAACCACGTTTGCACCAGCTTTTTTGGCAATTTGCACTGTTTCGTCGCTGCTGTCACCATCCGAAACGATCACCTCAATTAAATTGGGTGCACAATCCTCAAAAAGGTGTTTGACCAGAGGGCCGATAATGCCCGCTTCGTTAAAGGCAGGTATAATTATGCTGATCATTTATTAGTGTTAAAGATTTATTGAGCTCGCTTAATGTTACAAATAAATACGAAAAAAGTTAAAGGCAAGTCTTGCTGGTCTATTATTTTCTTGTGATGATTTCCCCTGCCGCAAACTAAAGGTTCTCGATATCCTGAACTCGTTTTAGGATATTTTAAAAAATATGAGGCGAAATGCCGGGATTGCAAAATATATTATTTAGGCATGTTGATTCGGCTCTATATTTCACGCCTGATATGATTGTGCATTGCTGAGAATGGATAAATGGGTACACGAGTGCCCTTCTACATGCTCCCCGGACAGCCGGGGCAGGCAGGTAAACTGCTCCCGATTAAATCGCATTGGCGTCAACTTAACGGTTTTTTTGGGTCATGCAGTAGGAATTCTAATAATCATAGTCCCCACTACAGCCTATCGTGTGTAAACATTCGTAAAGTCTTTTTTGCTCCATAGGAGCATCCTGTTTATAGAAAAATACCTGGTAGAGTCGGTTTAAAGCTCCGTAGGTGCTTCCTGTTTTGATGAATTTAGGCGGCTCCTATGGAGCCTGGATGTTCGACTGATTTTATATTCTATAAACAGGTAGCCCCTATGGGGCTATTAGCTATATTAAGACTATTATTTTAGAATCACATTGCTTGAATTCGAATAAAAAACACAAACAAAAGAGGTGTCCACACAATAGCGCTGCGGCGTGTCATCCTTGTACCTCATCTTTTTATGGCAGATTTTTTCGCATAATTTCCTGTGGATAAATTTATATTAATTCTTAAGCCTTTCTAACGACTCATTTCCCTCAAACAATTGCCTGGTAAAGGTTTTGGCGAATTTATCGAATTCTTAAGTTGACGCCAATACGATTAAATCGGGGCTTTGAAAAACTGCCTTTGAACCGTTCCGATGCATCGGAAGCAACGATGACAAATAGTAGCGATTCAGATCAGGCAAAAAAAATTACTAACCAAATTCAAACCGCGGGAGGTATTTAATACATGCAGGTTAAAGTTATTAACAGTGATACAATATCATAAAATGAATGCATAGGACCGGATCAACTCAATTTTCCGTGATTATTTTATAAACAGTTGTGCATAAATTTTTATAACATGGTTTCGCATCTTTTTCAGTTAACTGTATGTTTGCCGCCTTCTAAACCGTATTGATGGCAATTAAAAAAGTTTCGCTGTTATTATCGCCCGCCTCATTATCAGTTTCTGATACTGTTATGCGGTCATTGCATGTAACCAAGTCTGGTAAAAATATATCGTTTGAGGAGGCTTTGCTCGATCTTAAGGAAGTCAGAAGGTATTATGCCCATCATCCTCCTGCTGTAAAAGATGCCATTTTAAGTTTTTGCGATGAATATATTGTGAATGCCAAAGTGTCGGCTAACCAAAAACTGACTAAACAACGCTCCGGTATTCACCCTGCTACTTTTAAAAAAAATCATGCCCTCCGTTACCTGCATCGGTCGTTTGAATCATTGAAACCATTTAGCGGCCTGCAGAAGTTTTATCATAAGATAATGGGACAAAACAACCGTTTTGTTTTTTCTCCCTGTGTTTTTAGCCAGTTTAAACCGGTAGTCAGTTTTACGGTTGTTAAGAAAAATAAAGGGTTCACTGTAATTACCAATGTGTGTATAAATGGAATTGATTATCCGATAACAGATTTTGATCGGTTTGTATTTTTGCTTCATAGCCGCAACGAGTATTTCATACTGTCGTTTAAAGATTATCAAATCATAGACTGGCTTGAAAACACAGATTTAAAGGCCTGGTCAGCCGATGCGGATGCCTTTAAACTAAACGTGCTGCAGAAGCTGGAAGAAGACTACGATGTTGATCGTAATAATCTTTTTCCCAAAAAAGAAGTAAGAAATATACCGGTAAAAAGGGTGATGCTGAGCGAAATAAGTAATTCCTTTTTGATGTTTACGCCGCAATGGCTGTACGATGGTTTTGTAATAGATGGCCCCTTTAGCGAATCTTATAAGACCACGCTGGATGGAGAGGAATATGTTATCTACCGAAATGAAGAAGAAGAAAATGCTTTCAGAAATTTATTGCAGTCATTTCATCCGGGTTTTGCCAGCCAGCGGAACGGCTATTTTCATTTGTCATTTGCGGAGGCTCAAAAAAAGCAATGGTTCTTAAAAGCCTATCATAAAATGCTGGATGCAGGCATTGAACTTACGGGCATTGATATGCTGCATCATTTCAGGTACTCGCCGCATAAAGCCACCACCGAAACAGTTATAAAAAGTCAACAGGATAATGGTGTTGAAATTGAGATGACCGTATACTTTGGAAAGGAAAAAGTTGATTTGGCCAATTTACAAAAAATGCTGCTTGCCGGGCAAAAAGCCGTTATGCTTAAAGATACCAGCCTGGGCATACTTAGCGATGAGTGGATGCAGCAATACGGCACCATTTTAAAGCATGGAAAGGTTTCGAAAAATATGGTCGTAGCAGCCAAATATCTTGCTATCAACGAGCAAAACAACCACGACGAAAGAGTGGTTCTAAAACCCCTGGTGAAAGTAGAATGGTGGCAAAAATGGCGGCAATGGCACGATAGCGACCAGCAGCTATACGCAATGCCTGCAGGCATACAGGCTACTTTGCGGCCTTATCAGCAAAAGGGTTTTGAGTGGCTCACACTTTTGGCCGAAGCGGGGGCAGGCGGTTGTCTTGCTGATGATATGGGATTGGGAAAGACGCTCCAAACCATTTGCTTTTTGGCGCATCATATTCACCATAACCCGGATGATATAAATATTATTATTTGCCCTTCGTCGCTTATTTATAACTGGCAGCAGGAAATGCAGAAGTTTGCTCCCGGTATTTCAACGCTGGTGTTTCATGGAACTGGCCGTAATGCAGAAGACCTTGATAAACCCGTGCAGGTTTTTATCACCAGTTATGGCACATTCAGGGCCGATGCGGGTTTAATGCAAAACAAATTTTTTGGTGTGGCGGTGATTGATGAAAGCCATAATATTAAAAATCCGGCGGCACAGGTAACAACCGCCATCAGTAATATGAGAGCCGGTATTCGGATTGCGCTGAGTGGAACGCCGGTAGTCAATAATACCTTCGACCTGTATTCGCAGCTCAATTTTGCCTTGCCGGGCATGTTTGGCAGCCGCGAGTTTTTTAAACGTGAATATGCCGATGCCATTGATCGCAACCACGATGAAGAAAAGATAAAAGCGCTGCAAAAATTGACTGCACCATTTATTTTGCGCCGTACAAAAGAGCAGGTGGCGACCGACCTGCCCGAAAAAAGCGAAATGATCTTATGGTGCAGCATGCATCGCCAGCAGCGGGATTTGTATAACGAGGTAAAAGACCAGGTAAGCGGCAGCCTGTTTCTCGACATTAAGAATAATGGCCTGGCTAAAAGTAAATTTGCTGTTATCCTGGCTATGCTAAAGCTGAGGCAAATTTGTAATTCGCCCAAGCTGCTGCCGCCCGAAGAACATCAGGGCTGTAGCCAGTCGGTAAAGACCGAAATGCTTATTGATGAGCTGCAGAATATATTGGGTAATCACAAGGCGCTGGTGTTTTCGCAATTTGCCACTATGCTCGACTTGCTGGCGGAAGAACTGGATAAAAAAGGAATACCCTATTATCATTTCGATGGGCAAACGCCGCCTGCAAAACGCACCGAAATGGTGAACGCCTTCCAGGAAAAAGGCAATGACACCCACCTGTTCCTCATCAGCCTTAAAGCGGGAAATACCGGACTTACCTTAACGGCTGCCGATTACGTTTTTTTATTCGATCCCTGGTGGAATACAGCGGTAGAGCAGCAGGCCATTGACCGTACCCATCGTATTGGGCAAACCAGGAATGTGTTTGCCTATAAAATGATCTGCAAAGACACCATTGAGGAAAAGATCATTGTACTGCAGCAGCGCAAAAAGAAACTGGCCCAGGAACTTGTAAGCGAAGACAATGGTTTTGTGAAAGAACTGAGCGAAGAAGATATAACCTACCTGTTTAGTTAAAGCCGTTCACCAAAGCCGTCATCCAAGCCGTCATCCTGAACTTGTTTCAGGATCCCCTGGATAACATACTGTCGGTATGTCTCTGGTTACGGAGGCAAATAAAACGATGCAGTTAAAAACTTCTCCTCCGCCGGATTTAGGGGGCATTCGGGTCAGGCCCGGCATGACGCCATCGCAAAGGCATGCATAAAGTTATTTCCCCGGAACTATTCTTCAATTGATCAGTAGTGCCGTAAATTAAAAGCAGCCCTCCAATGCTATCTGCCAGAGCCCTCAATCAAAGCCGTCATCCTGAACTTGTTTCAGGATCCCCTGGACAACATGCTATTGGCACTTGAGGAACTTATGCGGCCCACGGTTCTCAACTCCCCTTTGGGGGATTTAGGGGGCATCCGGGGCAGGCCCGACATGACGTCATCACTTAATTCGCCGTTAAATCATCGCCATCGGCTGTTCAGCAAAACCGTATGCTCTACCCATTTGTGGGACAATGGAGACCTCGGGGACTTTTGGCCCACGGTTCTCAACTCCCCCTTCGGGGGACTTAGGGGGCTACGTTTGTGGTTACTGTCGGCTTATCATACTTCCATTCCGTCTTGTCTAATTTTTTGGTGGATGGATACACCTCATCGCAGGTGCTGCCATCGTACAATCGGCCGTTCTTCATAACATATTTAACGGTATTGGTATTACGGATGTCGGTTAAAGGGTTTTTATCAAGAATAACCAAATCGGCCAGTTTGCCTTTTTCAATGCTGCCTAAATCCTGGTCTAAACCAAGACCTGTGGCGCCCAAAATAGTTGCCACTTTTAGCACATCGTGCGGTTTCATGCCGCCGCTTTGCATGGCCCACATTTCCCAATGATAGCCCAGGCCCTGTAACTGACCATGGCTTCCTATACCTCCCAGGCCGTTGGCCTCCACCAATGCCTTCATCGATTTGGCATGCTTGGGAAACACATGCTCCTCATCCATAAACCAACTGCTTCTTCTCCGCGATTTTTGCGCCAGCTCTTCGTAAGGCGTAAAGTATTGCAGTTTGGGATCGTTGTAAGGCTTTTCGGTTTCGTAATAATAATTTTCGGCCCAGGGGCCACCATACGAAACCAAAAGGGTAGGAGTAACGATCATTTTCGATTCAGCGATCGTCTTTATCAGGTCATTGTACAAAGGGTAAACCGGTATGGCGTGTTCGTGACCAGGATAACCGTCCATTAAATTGGCCAGGTTCAGTTTTATATCCAGTCCGCCTTCGGTGGTGGGCATTAGCTGCTGTTCTTTGGCGGCCATAATAATCCATTCGCGTTGTTTGCGGTTACCGGTCAAATACATTTTTATGTATTTGGTGTGATAATATTTGCTGTATTGTTTTAGTATGCTGTTGGCTTGTGCTGAGTCTTTCACATTATACTTCCAGAAACCTACTCCGGGGCCGGTAGAGTAAATGCGTGGCCCTGCCATATCGCCCGCTTCTACCATATCGGCATAGGTAAGCACGTCGGTTGTTGCCGTTTGCGGATCGCGGGTGGTTGTAACGCCATAGGCCAGGTTTGCTGCATATATCCACACCTGGTTTTTCTGCAGCCCCCAGCTAGGCCACATATGGCTGTGTACATCAACAAAGCCAGGAACGATTGTCTTACCGGTTACATCAATCAATTTAGTATCTGCAGAATAGGGCAGCGATCCCTGGGCGCCAATTCCTGTTATCCGGTTGTTTTCCACCATCACGTCTCCTTTTTCAATTATTTCATCACCTTTCATGGTAATGATGCGGGCGCCTTTGAACAATACTTTTGCCTTCGGAATGTCTTTGGCGTAATAAAAATTTATATCGGTTTCCCGCGGAGCATATTTAGGTTCGTCTTTTTTAGCCGTTTTTTTGGCAATTGAATCAATGGCTGCTTTTGCGCTGTCGGTTGCAGGTTTAATTGCCAGCTTCATTGTCTGCGCAATCGAGTCGGCCTTGCGTTTTAATTCTGTTTTATTGGCAATTCTTACACTGTCGTAAAATGCTTCGGCTGCGTCCACATCATAAACAAAATGCGTTGCGCCAAGGCTCCAATGCACATTTTTTCCGTTGGCCTCCCAGGCGGGAAATTCGCCGCCAATATCTGTTAGTTTACGTGCAGGAAATTGTGCGTTTGCGGGATCGGAAAGACTGATGGTGACCGCCTTTCCCGTTTTAGGTATGCTGACAACATAAATATCGTTGTTAACCTGCGCAATGGCGCGGTTGCCTTCGGGCGAAATATTTATCTGGGCCGCATTGCTGGGCGGATTTACTTCTTTCGCGTCATCATCCACCTCCATTTCGTTCAACAGGCAATCGTTGATGGCCGGTTTGCCTTTGTAATAGGCAACACTGGTACCAAAGGTGGTAATGCCCGTTATTTTGGCATGTATCTTTTCATCTGTGCCATCCCATTTTATGCTGATCAGATTGCCGGCGGAACTGTTCAGGTAAATACGGTCGGCCTCTTTTGCAAAGTGATGATTGAAGCGGTTGCCTAAACGGTCAATTGTAGTGATTGCTCCTCCGGAGGCTGGTATCCAGCAAAGGTCGTCTTCGGAATCATCGTACCGCGGGCCGATGGCATCTTTAAAATTCTGCAAGCTGCTTTTTATAAAAACGATTCGATCGCCGGCCTGGTTATAAACCGGGTTTTGAAAAAGCCCTTTGATCTTATTAAGGATGACCGGTTTCTGTTTGCCGCTAAGGTCTATTTTGTAGAGGTTACTTCCATCTGCCGACCAGGTGGTAAACACCAGGTATTTTCCATCGGGCGACCAGGCTGGTTGCGCCTCTATAAAATTATTGGATGTTACCCTTTTAGGGCTGCCATTTGGGTAGTCCATAATATACAAACGGTTCAGAATGGTTAGCGCCAATTTCTTACCATCGGGCGAAGGCACCGCATCGCGTATTTGGGTTGCTAAAGCATGGCTTGTGTCGCTGATGGGATATTTGAAATTAAGTTGTGCGCCCAATTCCAGTTCGCTGTTTACTACAAAGGGTATTTCGGTAGCAGCACTGCCGTCAATGGGGACTCTATGAATTTTACCCCCATACGATGCCAATAAAGATTTACTATCTGGTGTAAAACACATTCCCGGTAAAACGCCCATCGGGGCGATTGATTCCTGATCATCGCGCTGCACAGGGTAAGCCAGCCATTTTTCATCTCCATTCTCCAGGCTGCGTAAAACCAGGCCGGTCTTGTCTTCAAAACGGGTTCCATATACCATCCATTTGCCATCTTTTGACAACACAGGTGTAAAAGCCGAACCATACCGGGAGGTAATGTTATTCGTCTTCGCATTTTCGCGATCGTACACACCAATTTCATATTGTGGCAGTTGGGCATTATAGTTCCATGCGCCGTTGCGCGATGAATAATAAACATAACGCCCATCGGCACTAACCGCCGGGTCAATGGCTTTTAGGTTGGCGGCACCTTCTACAAGCTGGGTGCCGCTGCCGCCATTCTTATGAATCATGTACAACTTATGTATTCTCCTGCCTTTTGAAAAAACAATGTACTCTCCATCGGGCGTCCAGCAGGCAGCGGGAAAATCCATGTTGGTTTCTTTGGTCAATTGCATCGTATCGTTCTTTTCCAGGTCAATCCACCAGATATTATCGGCGCCACTGCGGTCGCTTGTAAATAATATTTTTGTTCCATCAGGGCTAAACCTGGGGTGGGTTTCAATGGGTAATCCTTTGGTGATCTGGGTTGCATTTCCCCCGGTAGCGGGCATGGTGTAAATGTCGCCCATCATATCAAAGGCAATGGTTTTACCATCGGGGCTTATATCCACCGAGGTCCAGGTACCTTCAGTAGTATTCAGTTGTATCTTTCTGGACGGTTTTAGGGGTAGGTCTTTGTGTGTTTCGTAGGCCACCGTGTCTTTGCGGGAAGTATCAACACCTGATTCGCTGAAATTTATCGGCTTGAAATATGACCTTGCGAACAAAAAACTGCACAGCAAAACAGTAATGCTGCTAAAAATTATAAATTTAAAAACACGCATAAAATTGAAGATTTTTAAAAAGTAGAAAGCGCTCCCTGATTAGATATTAAAAGCTTTTGGGAAAACCGGATTTTGCAAATTATAATTTGCTGTAGCTCTAAGAATTCAAAAGAAAAGAAAAAAGATCGGGCATAAATAAATATTGGGTTGATTTTTTTTAGAAATCAACCCAATATTATTATTGACAGAAATTAGCTGCCCCTGTTGGCTCCTGTAGATCGCACCTTTTTTGTTGCGCCAACAGGCTTGCTAGCTCCTTTTATAAATTTTGAACCTTTAGCGGTTGCATTTTGATTTTTTGAAGCCTGGCTATTGGCCTTCTTGGTATTAACAGGTAATGACATATCTGGATATTTTAGTGAAAACAAATGTAACGATTTGGTAAAAGAAATCTGCTTCATTTATTTGAATGCCCCACATATTAACAGGCCGGGTACAAACATTACATTAATTAAATTAATCTATACCGGCCTATTTGTACGATTAATTAGCTTGTCACAGGTATTATTCCAATGGGTGATGTATATTCCGTTTTTGCAAAAAAAACATCCATGAAGAAAATCATTTTACCCTTAATCGTTTTATTCTCTATACCGGCCTTTTCGCAAAACGACGCTATGCGGATGCAGGTAAAGCAAGCCGCCGATCGCATTGAACAAAAAGTGATCAGTTGGCGGCGCGATTTTCATGAACATCCCGAACTGGGCAACAGGGAGGTAAGAACAGCCGAAATTATCGCTAAACATTTGCGGTCGCTGGGTATGGAGGTTAAAACCGGTGTAGCAACCACGGGTGTGGTGGGTATTCTGAAAGGTGGCAAACCCGGGCCGGTAGTAGCTTTGCGTGCCGATATGGACGGATTGCCGGTTACGGAACGAACACCTGTGTCTTTTGCATCAAAGGCGCAAACAACCTATAATGGCCAGCAGGTGGGTGTGATGCATGCCTGCGGCCACGATACACACATGGCGATCTTAATGGGTGTTGCAGATGTGCTGGCAGGAATGCAAAAAGACTTAAAAGGAAGCGTGAAGTTTATGTTTCAGCCTGCAGAAGAGGGGGTGCCGAAAGGAGAAGCGGGTGGTGCCGAAGAAATGATAAAACAAGGCGTATTAGACAATCCCAAAGTGGATGTGGTTTTTGGCCTGCACATAAATGCCCAAACTGAAGTCGGAGAGATCACCTATCGCCCGGGCGGAACAATGGCTTCAGTGAA
This sequence comes from Chitinophagales bacterium, assembly GCA_038204535.1. Lineage (GTDB taxonomy): Bacteria > Bacteroidota > Bacteroidia > Chitinophagales > Chitinophagaceae > Segetibacter. The sequence goes on from JBBRCW010000002.1 coordinate 22,822, forward strand.
TGATATGAAGATCACCGTAAAAGGTCGGTCATCGCACGGGGCCTACCCCTGGATGTCGGTCGATCCCATTGTAGTGTCGGCACAGATCATTAATGCTTTGCAAACCATTGTAAGTCGTAACCTGGATGTTACGCAAAATGGCGGGGTAGTAACAATAGGTGCAATAAATGGGGGCAACAGAAGTAATATTATTCCGGAGCAGGTAGAGATGTTAGGTACTTTGAGGGCTTTAACGAACGAAGATGAAAAAATGCTGATTGATAGAGTTAAGCAAGTGGCTACTAAAACCGCTGAGGCTGCAGGTGCTATCGCCGAAGTGATCATACCTTACTCAAACCACTACCCGGTAACGTATAATGATCCTGCACTCACTGCTAAAATGCTGCCATCCATGCAAAAATCGGCGGGGGCAGAACATGTGAATGTAAGACCTGCTGTCACTGGCGCCGAAGATTTTTCGTTCTTTCAGCAAAAAGTTCCCGGATTGTTTTTCTTTTTGGGCGGATTACCTAAAGGCAAAGACCCAACAACATCAGCTGGTCATCACACCCCCGATTTTTTTATAGATGACAGCGGTTTAAAACTGGGAGTGAATACGTTGGCAAATCTGGCCATAGATTATATGAATATGACTGCTAAATAATGGAATTAGCTCTTATCTCGTTTTTTGCGGGCTTGCAATCACATCCTGAGTGATTAAAAACAAAAGCCGATAGAGGGGGTGAATTATGGGCCTGTTTAAAAAGGTTTATTAATGATGATAGGCTTGCCCTTTCGTGGGATGGTAAAGTATTGCCATGCCCAAACTACAGTAAAAGTTGGTATAAAATCGGTGAAGGGGAGTATCTCTTCAATAAAGTTAAATAAGGCACCATAGGTACCTATTTTTCCACCGAACGATTTGTAAAAAATATAGGCGGAGAGCGGTGCCCACACGATGTCTGTAAATTCCCCTATGCCCGGTACTGCGAAAGATGCATAACCAATGGCATCCATCAGCAGGCAGAATAGCAATGAAGGCAATGGTTTTTGTAAAGTCGGCATATTGACCTGGGTTTCTGTTTGTTTCTATTGGTCGATTACTTTAGCAAGACTGCTTTCTTTAAAAAAATGACCTGTTAGAAATAGGTTTACCGTGCCGGTTTATTGACCGGCACGGTAAACATTATCTTAAATTATAGGTTGTTAAATTGCCTGCGGGGTTCTGTTTGCAGAAGCTGCTGTATGTGGTTTGGCAATATATCCTAACACATATCCATATGCAAAATAAGCTACCATAGTTGCTATAATAAAAACGCCAGGTTCGTTTATGGTTTTACCGGTGCTCATTACCGACATAGGAAACAACATGATCATGGTAACTACATAGGGGATTATGCTGAAAATGACACCCCTTATAGGATAAGGCGCCTGGAATTCATCTCTGAAAAAATAGATATAAACAAACGCCAGCAGGGTACCGAAAGCAAAGTGCATCGCCCATCCTATAAATGGAGAAGTATGGGTAAATTCGGCTAACATTTTGCCGTAATCAATACCCTGCATACCAATTGCATTGGCTAAAAGCATCATAGCGGTAATAACAGCAGTTCCGGCTATACCTGCCACCAGGGCAAGTGAAATTTTATTTTCCATGGCAAACTAGTTTTGCTTAAAGTTCGTTTAATAATTTCGGTATTAAAAAGAATATTTTGAGAATAACTGCCCGAAAATTAAAAAAGCTATTTTTTAAATTTGTTTAAAACAGGGAATTAGTAAACCGTTGGCTTAATAATTTTATATATTTATATTAAACATAAATAATGCAGGAAAGACGCACCATTATTGCAGGCGATATAGACGGCGCCTGGTCTCAAATGTTACCTGATTTTGAAACTGGCTCGGGTATGCACGATTATCATGTTAGTGTACAAACCCTTTTACATACCATAGAGGTAGATATTGTTAGTTCACCCGGCGGTGGCTACGAAGGCGGTTATGGAAATACCCGCATCCATTCTTTTATTGCAGCCCACCCGGGATTTGTATTTGTTATGTACCCCGAAGATTTTTTAAACCGTATTGGAAAACTATTCGGATTGCAGGATATAAAACTTGGGTATAAGGAATTTGATGACAATGTAATTGTGAAGACCAACAATAAAGAAAAATTAAAGGCCATTCTAGGCGATTTTGAAGTTAGGAGTGTAATGGAAACCTTATCGGGATATTCATTTAAATTGGACGATCATGAAGACAATAGCAATCATTACCTTGATCTTACTATTCAAAGGGCCGTTACTGACCCTGGGGAATTCAGGCAGATTTTTACGGCTTTCCAGGTTGTCTTAAATGCCGTCTAATTTTATTTTGACAGCCCGAATAGCCCGATTATCAAATTGAAGCATTTTAAATTGTTTCAATTTGATAATCGGTTTTTAAAAAATATATGGCTTTGGTAAAATTAAGATTCCTTATCGACCGTTTTTGTCGGTTTAGTGCCGGTACTTCTAAGATTTGAAACTTTATTTAAAACGTCGAACCAGAAAGGTGCCCCCATCATAATTGCTAAAACAGTTGCAGCTAAACCGATAAGTTTGGCAATGAGTACAAAAAATATGTTACTGCCGGCCGGCGGAACAAATTCGGCTTTGCTCCATCCCAATGGTATCGTTCCTTCTATTGATGCATTTGCATTCTTAATAACATCCAGTCTTGCCTGCACGGCATCTTTAAATTGCTGTTCGGTTAATTTGGCAGAGTCTGGTAGGTCTTTCGCCAGTTTTTGCAATTGTCCATATAGAGTATCTTTCGCTTCTTTCGAGTAGGCCATATCAGCGATTTTGGACCTTGCCTCTGGATTATTATAAAGGTATTTTGATATCGCAATGCTATCTGCGTTCATTGCCAGTGTGGTAATAATGGCAACAATAAGTGTAAACGGCCTTATGTACTTTGTTTTTAATGTGCCGGTAATACGGTCCATACTTGAATCGAACCATTTCTCCAACTTTTCCGTAAATAAATCAATTTCGCTTTCCGTTTTTTGGCTTAAGGATGCATAGGTATTTTTTGCCTCATTTGCATAGGTAAGAATTACTCGTTTTAATTCGGACGACAAGGCGCCAGATGCTTTAATTTTTTCAATATAATCATCTAATGTAACAGCAATACTTTCAGGATTTTGAGGTTCATAGGTTATTTTTTCAAGCAATGCCGATACGAAATTTTTTGCATCAATATATGAAGGGGCTTTACCGTTGGGTGATAAGGCAGTAATTGAACAATGATCCATGATGGCCTGGCCCAGCGGTACCTGCTGGCCGCTGGTAGTTATAAGTGTTTTGTTGAAAATGGAGTTTAACCAATCGGTTAATACCTGCGATCGTATGCGCAAAGTTGCCATCACCATTTCTACTGCCGAACTGCTTATAATACTTAGAACAAAATAAATGAATAGGATACCAGCTACCAGGTCAAGAATGGGGAAACTGCTCATAGGGCGGTTGATTTAATTTTAAAAAATGGGGAACACTTGAATTTGGAACGATTTTCGTTCAGCATGTTACAAAGAATGAGAATATTGATGAAAACTGCAATAGGCAGCAGGTGATTAGCCTAAAAAAATAAGTTTAACCCTCAATTATGATATAATAAGATGAATATGATCTATATAAATTATTTTTACTTTGAATTAAGGATGTGACTCAATATTTTTTTGAAGGAAAAAAATGTTTTAACATTAATCCAAAACGAATGAGAAGATTATGCGGGGTATTGATTTTGGCATTTCTTTATGTTGGATGTTACACGCCAGAACAAACTGAAACAGGAAATACGGCAACGCAACGTTTTTTTTCGCAGCGAAAAACGCGGGAAAATTCGGATACAATATATATCATCGCAACCCAAAATATGATTGTAACCGGCAGAAATGAGGCAGGTGTAAGTGCTGACCTTGAAGGAAGATGGGTGCTTTATTCGATAGATAGCATCCCTATTTCCGACAGTAGTGCCGTACATTTGGGATCTATAAAAAAACTCGCTGCTGAAAAAAGGATAGATAGTCTTGTTACCTCCCGTGTAATTAATGGAGATACTATCATTGAAATAATGACCGAAAGGCCTTCTGTTTCAAGGATCACGCCGCCACAAAGCAGCAATTATCATATTCCGGAAAAACCATCATTAAGTTTTTTTGGATCGAACGAAACGTTTACCGGTTTTACAGGCTGCAATAAAATAGCCGGTCGGTTTAAGATCGTATATCCCGATGTCATCAGTTTTCAGAATGCCGCGCCTTCTACCCGAATGGCATGTATTGGCGATTATGACGAAACCGCGTTCATTAAAGCGCTTCACCGAATAAAGACTTTTAAAACCGACGGTCGCCGCCTTAAAATGTTTGAGGGTGGAAAAGAAGTGATGGTATTTGTGAGGCAATAGCCTTGCCCTTTTTTCAGACTGCATGTGATACCCGCAAAGCAACAGATAGTTAAAACCAGCGGACAGGCCTTAGCCATCAACACCGCCCGAACCATTAAAATGCACATCACATTAAGAAAGGAGCCTGCGATCGGGCTGGAAAAAATACAATCACTATTAAGCAGTGTTGTCACTGAAAAAATTGATCCATAGATACAGCCAACAAACTGATTGTTAGTAAATTGATATTTTTATTTGAAAAATATCGGCCCTATTCTGGTTGGTGATTGCTTTGATGCCTGACAATAAAATCAATCAGATCATCAAATGGAATGTCTGCCCTGTTTGCGGCATCGGAAATTTCTTCGCGGCTGACATTTGCTGCAAAACTTTTTTCTTTAAATCGTTTTTTCACCCCCTTTACGTTCATGCCTTCATAACCATTTGGCCGCATTAACGAATAAGCATGAACCAGGCCGCTCAATTCATCAAATGCAAACAGCATTTTATCCATCGTGGTTTCTGGCTCCACCCCAAAATGTGCCGGACCATGCGAGGCGATGGCATGCAGAATTTCAGGATCCACTTGTCTGGCCTCCAGTTCTTCAATTATTTTTTTACAATGCTTATCGGGCCACTGGTCCCAATCTGCATCGTGTAAAAGGCCGGCCAGCTGCCAGCGCCATTGCCCGGCTTCGTCCAGGTGTTCTTTTTCTTTGGCCCAGCAATGCATCAGGTACCCTACCTGTTTCATATGCAGTTTCAATCGGTCGTTTAAAACCCATTTATTCAACAGATCGTACGTTTCGCTTCTTGTTATTACATTTCCTTTATTGAAAGGTTTGCCAAATGTATTTCTCCCTATTATCAGGCTCATGGTTGCATTTTATTTTATTGGGTATAATTACTTCCGCGTTGTTTTTTGCAAGACCAATGTGGTCATACATCGAACATCATTAACATTTACCGTTTTTACCGGTTCAATCAACCCAAACGAATATTGGTCAAGAAGGGTTTCTAAGACAGGCCGGGTCAGCAGAAACCGGGTACTGTCATCCGGAAGGTAGTACACACCATCAGCAATGGCTTTTACCTTTTCTTCAATGCCAATGTCAGATGTCATTCGTATAAAGAAAGTGCCATTCGGTTTTAAAACCCGGTGTATTTCGTGAACCATATTGAAAAACATTTTGGTGCTGTTTGCAAAATGCAATACCGCGCTGGCAATTATATGATGAAAGAAGTCATCGCCAAAAGGCAGCTTTTCAATATTGGCAGCCTGTAATCTGATTGGTGGCAATAGCGGGTTTTCTTCTTTTAAACCAATTATGTTTACGGCATCTTTATCTATTCCGTAAATGCAAAGATCATTTTGTAAAAACCAATGCATGTTTCGGCCCGAACCACAACCCGCGTCTAAAATTAATTCGCCTTTCTTGTATCTTCCTTTTAATATCTGGTCTATCAGGTAAATATCTGTATCACCTATAACCTCGTGTAACTGGGGGATATTCATTCAATAATTTTTATTACAAAAATTGGTACTGGCAAAGAAGATAAGTAAATGCTGGTTGGCTGCAGGTATATTTTAAGACCTTGTTTCATACTTCCAGTTCCTGTTTTTTCCATGCTGTAACCGTTCAACTGTTGTGGCTATTCTCTTGTTCTGCGTTGTTTCAGCTTTAGCTTCGTTTATCCATTCCAAATATTCGTTCTTGTGCGAAGGGCTTAATTTTTCGAAATGGTCATGTGCTGTTTTATTTTTTTTCAATTCGGCCAATAAAGCAGGATGCATTGGCAGAGATGTGATTGCTTTTTTTTTGACCGGCCGTTTTGCGCCCTGCTCATTCAATTCCATTGCTTTTTTAATATAGCTTATTACTGTTTCTTTTGAGGGCAGATCGTTAATACTGGTTATTTTTCCGAAGTTGCCCATCGCGTTTCTTTCGCCCACTGCTTCCAAAATCTTATAGGGATCCTTCATTAAAGATCCTAACCAAAATCCAAATGTACAGTGATTTTTAAAGGCTGCCATGTCGCACAAAATTGCGTTGGAATACTCAAATACCGGGAATCCCCATTTAATAGTTTCGCTAACCTGCGGACACGCTTTATGTACAAGCTTTCTTAAATGAATTAAAACGGGCCTGGCAAAATCGGCAGCACGATCTATGTATTCGTCAACACGACAATCAGTGGAAGCCATAGTTAGGATTTTTTATAATGTATCCTTTACAGTAGTTAATAAAATTAAATTTTAGTTGGCTGCAAGTAACCAGCTTTTTAATTAAAAACCACCAAATTATTGAAGGGCGCTTTCAATTAATTTTTTTCCGCGGCCAGTCATAGGTAATTCCAGGGCATGCTTACGGCCTTCATCGGTCATTTTTGCCCATGTTTTTTTAAGAATACGTATTACCTGCTGATCTTCGTGTTTTTTAATAAAATCTTCGTATTGAAACTGCAAAAAAACAAGGCACAACGCATTTTCCATCACCTGTACCTCTTTGTCGTGTTTCAAATTTTCTTTTAGAATGATATGAGACACGGTTTGAACGTCTTCGGGCGCATAACCTGCCTGCAGCATTAAATCACCAGCTGTATTGGCGTGAAATTTTGCCATGTCTTTGCGCCAGTTTAAATACCCGGCTTTTCCTTCGGGGTAAGTTGATCGCGGATGTTGCCAACGGCCAATATGTTGTGCTTTTGAGGCCAGTAATAGATGTTCTCCTGCATCGGGTTCTAATACCTTCACCCAATTATACAGTTGTAATGCGTAAAAATATTCGGCAGCATATTCTTTATCCTTCCATACTAGTCTATGAGGGTCCTGCTGGTTATATTGGTCAAAAAGCCCAAAGGCGGTATCTAATTTCGACATCGACAAGAATTATGGTTATTGAAAACGGTTCTCTTAATTAAAAATAGGCAAAGCATTTTTTTTTAGCAGCCATATTATTTTTGATGCTTCAATTAATAAATTAAAAAGGCAGCAGCCAGTGTAAGCGCGTCTTAAGACAGTGCTCATAAACAATTGAATATTTTGCTGCATGGCTAATCGTATACCTTTGCCGATTATTATTACAGCATGACGTTTAACGATTTAAACCTAAACACCCCGCTTTTAAATGCCCTGGCAGACCTGGGTTATACGAAACCTACCACTATTCAGCAAAAGGTATTTTCGGTAGTTATGTCCGGGGCCGATGTTTGCGGCATAGCACAGACCGGTACCGGCAAAACCATTGCCTATCTGTTGCCATTGCTAAGGCTTTGGCAATATCAAAAAACCAAAGATCCTACCATTCTTATTTTAGTGCCTACACGGGAGCTAGTTGCCCAGGTTGTATCGACCATAAAAAAGTTGTCGGTTTATACCAACCTAACGGTAGTTGGTGTTTATGGGGGAACCAATATCAACACGCAAAAAATTGAAGTTGAAAAGGGAATGGACATCATTGTGGCAACGCCCGGAAGGCTGTTCGACCTGGCGATGGCGGGTGCTTTTAAGACAAAAGGTATTAGAAAACTGGTTATTGATGAGGTGGATGAAATGATGAATCTGGGTTTCAGGACCCAACTAAAGAATATTTTAGATCTGCTGCCTGAAAGAAGGCAGAATTTGCTTTTTTCAGCAACGCTTATTGAGGAAGTGGAACAATTAATGAACATTTATTTTAAAGAACCTGCTAAGCTGGAAGCTGCACCAGCCGGTACGCCTGTAGAAGGCATAGATCAAACAGGTTACCCGGTGCCAAATTTTTATACAAAGATCAATTTATTGAAGGGCTTATTGCTTGATGAAGCTGTGATGACGAAGGTGTTGGTTTTTGTTGCCACCAAAAAACTGGCCGATGAGGTTTTTGATTTGATATCGGAGGCATTGCCAGGCCAAACGGGGGTAATACATTCTAACAAAGACCAGAATTACCGGTTTAATGCAGTAAAACAATTTGAAGACGGCACCAACCGGGTTTTAATAGCCACCGATATTGTGGCGAGGGGTGTTGATGTAGCGGAGGTTAGCCATGTTATAAATTTCGATGTGCCGCCGATTCCGGAAAACTACATACACCGAATTGGCCGTACAGGCAGAGCCGATAAAAAAGGGATTGCCATCACCTTTATAACGGAAAAAGAGAAAGACCTGCTGGCGCCCATTGAAGCGCTTATGAAAAAACAGGTTACGATTACGCCACTGCCCGCAATTGTGGAGGTTTCAACTCAATTAACGGCTGATGAGATGCCGAAAGTCTGGATACCGGAAGTTGAAGTGAAGTTGCCAAAAAGAGAAAATGCGGGAGCTGCTTTCCATGAAAAATCTGAAAAAAACAAAAGGATCAACAAAAAGGTGAGCAGAAGAGACCAAATGAAAAAGAAATATGGGAAGCCAATTACGCGCAGGGGAAAACGGTCGTAGCCCCTAATGCGAACTGTTTACTGCCGTGGCAGGATCATATTCATAAACTACATCGAATGGGACCTTTTTAAGTTTTGGGATCGATTTGCCAATCAATAGGTCCTGCTTTTGGGGAGTTGCTTCGCAAATTGAATACTCATTGCCTTTATAGTAGATGGGCTGCCCGACCGGCTTAGAAAATTTGACTGCAATGGTTATATGCCCGGGGTACGATAAAACGATCATGGGTAAATTATAGATTTCCTTTACCAGGTAAAAAAAGAAGGCGGCCCTATCTTCGCAGTCGCTGTACTCGTATAGCAAAGTCTGTTCGGGCGAAAGTCTTTTTTCAGCACCGAAGTTTTTTGTGTCAGTTTGGAAAACAAAAGCATATCGGGTAAATCGCATCAGGTAATCAACCCCGTTTGCCTGGTTCATCTTTCTTACATTTTCTTTTAACAAGGGAATTAATGAGCCATAGGTAGTTTTGCTGATAGGGATATTAAAATAATAGCTGTAATCAACCACCGGATAATTAGAGAAGATTTTCTTTACCTGGTCATTTACTAAAATATTAAACTGGTATTCGCGCTGGTCGTAGTCAAACAATATCTTTTTTACCGAGTAGTTTTCAGTCTTAAAATCAGGCAAACGGGTTACTTTATAAGTAAATGAATGCTGTAAACCCTGATGCGGCAGGTTTACTTCTGTAAACTTTTCTTTGGCAAAATCAATACTGCCGTAATCGTGATAGTTTAAACACACATATTGCTTTCCGTTTTTTGTGTGATAGGGAACTTCAAATATTTCTTCATCGGATTGTATATAGAGTAACAGCTTTTCGCCGCAAGTGCTAATAGTGGCGTCGTAACCGGATCTTATCAGCAGAAACCATTTGAACAATGTGTATCGCTGATAGTTGGCAGCTTTTGGGCTTAGAACTTCTGCCGTACTTCTAATTAACTGGTAGTATAACCAATCATCTAGCTCTCTGTCTTTTCTAAATTCGAGTATTTTGTTAATTACGGGCTCAAAACCTGCCTGGTCCATGAGCCTGTAAAATTGTTCAACGGCCTCCATTGAGAAGTTGGGTGATAAGGAAACATCAAATAGTTGCGAAAGCTCTATGGGAAGTGTATCTCCATAAAAATTTATTTCGGCAATTTTCTTTCCACTTTGGGCAGGCAGATAACCTACGTTTAGGAAGAGTGCAATAATTAATATGTTGAGTTTTTTAGTCAGCTCCTGGTATTTCAACTGAATTTACGAAAACTTAACAATAAGATAATACTAATTTTAAAAAAATATTCAATAGAACTTAAAAATTCACCGCATTTGGCGGTGGTTTTGTGCTGCTGGTTTTGCTTTTTAAAAGTGTTTTTGTTCTTAAAAGAAGCGTTGGCTTGTGCGAAACGGCCCTTTGGGTCTGGCTTTCGATTCATCTTCTAAAGAAGGTGGTTGTTGAATTCGAAAACTGAGTAAGGGAAAATTTCCGGCAACCCTGAAAAGAAAGCTTTTTTGAGCGATGTCCAATTTTTGGCAGAAAATTTTCTTTTTGGGAATTTATATTTTGTTAATGATATGTGAATCTCAATCTTTAAATTTTTGCAACAGAATGTTTCTTTTTTGAAAAACTGCAAATCGAATATCCCAAAACATAATAATAAAATTGAAACTGCGTTAAACAAGAGAATAATTTTTGTCAGCGGGCGTGTTTCAATAAAAATATCTGAATCAAAAATTGACAATGAGGAAAACATATTTTGGTAGAAACAAATTAAATGTCTCTTTTTGGGACAAATTTTTTAACACCTCCCCCAAAAAAGTAAACATGAAGGTAAAATTCCTCCTGGGTTTCATTTTTTCTCTTTCCTCACATATTTCTTTTGCAAACGATATAAATGCCGACAGCGCTTCTTACTATTTAAAAGAAGCTGAACAATATGCCAATGCTGCCAAAGTTTGGGAGGCCGATAAAAATTTTCAAAAAGCGCTAAAATTTAATCCTTCCAGCGAGGAAGTAAACATTGGGTATGGCAATTATTTAATGGATCAGCGTAAATACTTTGTGGCAGTTGAAAGATTTGGCAAGGTGCTTGAAAAAAATATTAACCATACCGTTGCATTGCAAAAATTAGCCGATATCAGTTTTCTTTTAAGAAGATGGAACGATGTAATAATTTATGGCAATAAGCTGATACAAAAGCACCAGGGTACAAACGTTGAGTTTATGCTGGGCAAATCTTATTACGAATTAGAAAATTATGGCCAGGCAAAAAAGTATTTGCAGGAAGCAGTTGCCAAAAATCCCACACAGGTTGAGGCGGTAAAATTACTTGGGAGGGTTTTTATTGATTTGAGCGACTACCGGCAGGCGATAGCTGTTTATAATAATTCTATACAGTTAGATCCTAATAACAAACAATTGATTTACGAACTGGGCTTGTTATATTATACCATGAACCAGGAACAGGAGGCAGTTAAGTATTTTGAAATGGCCGGCGAAAAAGGACTAAAAAAAGACCTTGGTTATTATGAAAATTTAGGGCTGGCTTATCTGTCATTTGATGTAAAAAAGGGAGTTGAAACGCTTGATAAAGTTTTGCAGAATAAACCTGGAAATGCCCAAATCTTATTTCAGATTGCGCAGGCATATTTTAAAGCTGAAGACTACCAAAAAGCTGCCAACGCATATATGCAGGTTTTTGAGAACGATCCCTCTAACAGCAGGGCTTTGTTTATGACCGGCGTGGCTTACCAAAAAAAGGGTGATAAAAATAAAGGGGTGGCTTATTGTGAACAAGCCATAAGAATGGACCCGGCCCTGGCTCAGTTTAAAACAACAAAATCGATATTTTAATAAGCTTTAAGATTTAATTGAAACAGCGGTCAATTGGCCGCTGTTTTTATTTGGGTCCATATCTCCGTGGTTGCTATAATTGTGTGATAATATCAAAATCAGCGTAAAGAAAGCATCCCGTAGATGTGCGCATGAATATCAATAAAAATCAGCGTAAAGAAGGTTTCCCGCTGATGTGCGAAGCGATTTTACGCGGATGTTCGCAGAAATTGCCTGCATATGGGCGCAGAAATATCAAAATAATCAGCGATAATCAGCGAAACAGTCAGCGTATATCAGCGGGAAGAATTTGTCCCCCAGATGTGCGCAGCACTTTCCCTTATCACCATTTTTACCCCATACCAATAAGGCTTTTTCCATCCGTGCAATCAGCCCTTTAGCCGATTTCGCAACTCACTTACCGGCATGTCTATTTCTTTACCCACCTGTTTGTCATTTCTATATGTTACTACACGCAGCAGCGATGCATCGGTTGGTATGTTTAATGGTCCGTTATATTTTGGATAAAAATTATCGGGATGAGAATTATCAAAACTGTAATAGATATTCAACCCTTCAATTTCGGTTGTCAATACAACCTGCAACGAATCTTTGATATCTTTTTGAACATTAAAGATGGGGTCGTACATGGTTCGGGCATATTTTACCTGCTGAACATCCATCCTGTCAAACGTATTTTCAACTTTCGTTACAAAATTTTTCCAGTTCTTTTTATCCTTTGGCGACCATAAGGTTTCTGATATCGCCAGGCTACGAGGCCAGAGCATATATTGCAAATGACGGGTGTTGTAAACCTGCTCGGTCCACAAATTAGCCTGCCCGCCCTTAATGTATTTGCTGTTAACGCCATCAGGAACCGGTTCAAAACTATATGCTTTATTCAGTCGTAAGGTGGCGTACACCGGCGGCTCAGAAATTTTGTCGCCCTGCATATAATCCAGGTAGGCAAAGGTTGTTGGGCTCATCACTACTTCATGACCCATTTTTGCCGCTTCTATGCCGCCTTTCATTCCTCGCCAGCTCATTACCATAGCGTTAGGCGCTAATCCGCCCTCCAGAATTTCGTCCCAGCCAATCAGCTTTTTTCCCTTTGATTCAATTATTTTGGCTACGCGCTTATTAAAATAACTTTGCACCTGCTCCATATTTTTCAGCTTCTCTTTTGCCATTAGCTGTTTTACCTGGTCGCTTTTTTCCCAAAAGTTTTTTGCAGCTTCATCGCCACCCATGTGTATGTAGCCGAAAGGAAACAATTGAGCCACTTCGGTAAAAACTTTGTCTAAGAAGGTGTACACTTTTTCGTTTGCAGGGCAAAGCGTGTTATCTATTAAGGCAGTAAAACCCCCGGCATGCCAATCCATAATTTTTTCGCCGGAACGTACAACATATTTATCGGTGCCTTCGGTACACGAAAGGTCAGGATACGAAACAATCGCCGCAAGACTGTGACCCGGAACATCCACTTCGGGCAGAATATTTACGTACCGCTCTTTGGCATATTGAACCAGTTCTTTAATATCATCCTGCGTATAAAAGCCACCGTAATTTCTTGGTTCCGATGGCAGGGGAGGAGTGAAATCGCCAAAAGTCCCTACCTTTTTTACGTTCCAGGCTCCCACTTCTGTCAGCTTTGGCAGGCTCTTTATTTCAATCCGCCAGCCTTCGTCGTCGGTCAGGTGCATATGCAGCAAGTTGAACTTATAGATTGCCATGTTATCTATAAAATCTTTTACTTCCTGTTTGGTAAAAAAATGACGGCTTACATCAAACATTAAACCCCGCCAGCCAAACCTTGGATAGTCGGTTATGGTAACCGACGGAGCCTGCCATTTTACATTTGTTGTTACCGTTTTGCCAGCTATTTCTTTTGGCATTAACTGCAGAAAACTCTGCACACCGTAAAACAGGCCAGCGGGCTTATTGGCTTTAATGTTGACACTGCTGGGGTTGGTGACCAATGAATAGCCTTCGTCGCCAAGTGTTCTGTCGGGCGAAGTTGTTAATGTAAACCTGATTGAACCTACGGCCCCGGTTGGTGATTGAAACGAAACCGGGTAGCCGGTAGATGCTTTTAACTGTGCCGCCAGTTTTTGCGCTATCTCTTTTACTTCGGCATTTTCGCCGGTTTCAATAATGATATTTTTCGGCAAAACAAATGTTCCTGCTGTTTCTGTCATATACACCGGTTCGGGTATGATTGAAATTTTAGGTGATTGCGCCCGGATACTGGTGGAGAGGATCATTAAAAAAGCACAAAATGTGGGGATTCTTTTTATCATAAAAAACAAAATTTTTAAGTTGATTTCCAATGGGATTAACAAATCCGAATTTAGTGAATAACCGTTAGAAGCAAAATGCATTTAAGAAGTCAGCGGATATCGCGATGCTATTGTGCAGTTTACATTCTTTCAGGCACGCTAATGCCTAAAAGGTTCATGCCATTCTTTATAACATGGGCCGTTAGCGTTGCCAGTTGCAGCCTCAGTTCTTTTTTTGATTCGTTTTCAGCATTATTTATTGAGTGTTCTGTATAAAACGAACTAAAGGTTTTGGCCAGGTTGTAACAATAAATGGCCACCTTGCTGGGGTCGTAATCGTTGGCAGCCTCCTGTAAAATAGTTTCAAATTGTTCTATCAATACAATAAGATCTTTTTCGAGCGGCAATAATTCGCCGGTCAAATTTGCGCCTGCCGGTTGCTGCTTACGTAAAATACTTTTGATACGTGCATGGGTAAACTGTATAAAAGGCGCGGTAAACCCATGAAAATCTATACTGTCTTCGGGGTTAAATATCATTCGCTTTTTGGGGTCAACCCTTAACAGGAAAAATTTTAATGCGCCTATACCAATGGTATCATATAATTCAACCAGTTCTTCGGACGTAAAATCCTGCACCTTACCCAGCTCTTCGGTTTTAGCCCCGGCTACATTCACCATTTCAGCCACAATATCGTCGGCGTCAACCACAGTGCCTTCGCGGGTCTTCATTCTTCCCGAAGGCAGCTCCACCATACCATAGCTCAGGTGGTAAATACCTTCGGCAGAGGGCAACTGCAGTTTTTGGCAGATTAGCTTCAGCACTTTAAAATGATAATTCTGTTCGTCGCCCACCACATAGATGCTTCTGTCACAGCCAAATTCATCATATTTATTAACCGCCAGGCCAATATCCTGGGTGATGTAAACAGCGGTTCCATCGCTGCGCTGCACTATCTTTTCATCCAGGCCATCTTTGGTCAGGTCTATCCATACGCTTCCATCATCTTTCTTATAAAACACCCCTTTTTGCAAACCGGTTTCTACCAGTTGCTTGCCTAAAATATAGGTCTCACTTTCATAATAAACTTTGTCAAAATCGCAGCCAATTCTATTGTAGGTTGTATCAAATCCATTGTACACCCATCCATTCATCATTTTCCATAGTTCAATTACTTCTGGTACGCCGGCTTCCCAGTCAATAAGCATTTTTTGGGCTGCTTTCATTATGGGGGCTTCCTTTTCGGCCTGTTCTTTGGCTATGCCATTGGCGGTAAGTTCAGCCACCTGTTTTTTTAATTCTTCGCCAAACAGCACATAATAATCACCCACAAAATGATCGCCTTTTATGCCGACGCTTTGCGGGGTGGCGCCGTTTGCAAATAATTGCCAGCACACCATGCTCTTGCAAATATGAATTCCCCTGTCGTTGGCTATACAGGTCTTAACTACCTGGTTTCCGGTGGCTTTAAAAATTTCGGACATGCTCCACCCTAAAAAGATATTGCGCAAATGGCCCAGGTGTAACGGCTTATTGGTATTGGGCGAAGCATACTCTACCATTACGCGGTGCGGATTGGCCGCCAACTTGCCATAATCTTTCTGCTGGTAATGGGTATGTAAAAAGTTAGTCCACCAATCGTTGGTAATTGCCAGGTTTAGAAACCCTTTAATAACGTTAAAAGATGAAAAAAGTGATGGGTTGTTTTTGACCAGGTAATCACCAATTTCATTTCCTAATACCTCGGGCGATTTCTTTAATTGCTTTACCAGGGCAAACAGCACCACCGTGTAGTCGCCGTCAAATTCGGGTTTGGTGGCGTTTACCAATATTTCACTATCGTTTAAATGAATATTATAGAGGTTTGATAAAACACTGGCGGCGGCTGATTTTATGTTTATTACAACAGACATGGTTCTTAATTTGGACAGCGAAAGTACAAATTTAGTACCCTATCTTGCGGCCGTTTTAGAATGATGTTTCAGAATGAGTAAATTGATATTGTCCGTTATTGATTTTTTTTACCCGGTTTTCCGGAAATTCATGCCTTTACAAACGTTCAGGTATGCGGCGTGCGGCGGCTTTAATACGGTGCTCGATATCTTTATCTTCTTTTTTAGTTACAATTATATTTTTGAAAAACAGGTGGTGTACGCGGCAGGTTTTGCGATCAGCCCGCATATCGCTTCATTTATGGCATCCTTCATTGTAACCTTCCCTCTCGGTTTTTACTTTAGCAGGTATGTTGTTTTTTCATCCAGCAACTTAAAGGGAAGGGTTCAATTGGCCAGGTACCTGTTAATTGTTTTTGCCTGCATAGGCCTTAATTACATGTTCATTAAATTTTTTGTAGAGCAGTTGCATGTTTATCCTACTATAGCCAAAATAATTACCACTTTTATTGTTGTAGCCTTTAGTTACATGACACAAAAGCATTTTACTTTCAAAACAAAAAAGATCCACATACACATTGCATCTGATGTGGAGGAGGGCAAAGGATAGTTTCGGCTACCATAAAAAAACAATCATAATCCTTCTGCATGCGACCATAATTGCGAATTGCGCCGAAATAATTGCCAAGGTGCAACTACCCGGTCGGCCCAATACCGCTCATTACTATTTATTTCTTTCCATCCATAAGAACGGCGAAGATAAGCAATGCGAAATATTGCCAGCCGGTAAGCAACAAATCGAATCCTAAGAATTTGCAGGTAGACATTTATCAACATCTATAAACTTTCGTTTCCCGTACAATGATATTCACTTACAAGCGTCGAACCTTCCTATACCACTTAAATTAAATTAACAGATCTGCACTTGAAAAATTAAACACCGGTTTTGAAACACTTAAAACTTTCCCGGAAACAACATATGTACAAATAGCCTTTTTGTAAAATTAAATACATAGAATTAGCATTACATTTTTCAACACGATCACCTGGTATCTACATAGTATTGAAAACAAACTGCTTTTCACAATCTCATTAGCTCACATCTTCCTTTATCTTTAGCACACAACTTTTCAGCATGAGAAAAATCCTCTTTTTACTGTTTATTTCCACTTGTTTTATAAAGTCTTCAATTGCGCAACAAACCCATAAGCCTCCTTTACATGGTAAAAACTGGATGGCCATTACAGGCAA
The DNA here is from genome assembly GCA_038204535.1 of Chitinophagales bacterium. GTDB lineage: Bacteria > Bacteroidota > Bacteroidia > Chitinophagales > Chitinophagaceae > Segetibacter. Next base: position 39,886 of record JBBRCW010000002.1, read on the forward strand.
ACCATTAGCTGCTACAGCAGGTTCAATCATTTTTCAAAAAGGGGGCAATGCTGTTGATGCAGCATGTGCAATGCTTGCAGCAACTTGTACCATGTGGGATGCCCTTAGCTGGGGTGGCGAAACACAGGCGCTCATTTACAATCCTAAAATTAAAAAAGTTATTGCAATTAATGCCATGGGCATTGCGCCTACCGGGGCAACTCCCCAATTCTTTAAAAGTAAAGGCTACAATTTCCCACCTGAATACGGTACTCTTGCAGCAACCACGCCGGGTACCCCCGGTGGCATTTGCCTTATGTTGAGTAATTATGGCACTTTAAGCCTTGAGCAGGTGCTTGCACCTGCTATGCAACTTGCAGCAGGCTACCCAATTGATGCTCAAACAGCCAACAGTATCGAACGGGGTAAAGAGCGAATTAAACAATGGCCTTACAGTAAAAAAGTTTTTCTAACACACACAGGAGAAAAGCGTGAAGCACCGGAACCAGGTGAAATTTTTGTGCAAAAAGACCTTTTAAATACCCTCACCAAAATGGTTGAAGCAGAAAGATCTGCACTCAGGAGCGGTAAATCACGTAAAGTAGCTATTATGCATGCATACGATAGATTTTATAAAGGCGACATTGCAAGGGAATTTGTGCGTGGCAGTACCGAACAGGGAGGCTTGATAACAATGGATGATCTTGCTAAATGGAAACCAATTATAGAAGAACCAGTAAGTGTAAACTACAAGGGTATAGAGGTATATAAATTACAGCAATGGACACAAGGCCCTATGTTATTACAGGCACTTAATATTTTGGAGAATTTCGACCTGAAAAGCATGGGTTATAACAGCACTAAATACATAAATACAATTTACCAGGCAATGAGCCTTGCGTTTGCCGACAGGGATATGTATTATGGCGATCCTTCCTTTTCACCTTCAATACCAATTAAAGGGTTACTGAGCAAGGAATATGCAAAACAACGTGCAGGTTTGATACAAGGTGATAAGAACGATCCAGCTATAGGCCCGGGTGACCCCTACCCTTTTGAAGGTAAAACCAATCCTTACATTAATCTGCTTAAACAAAGAGGTTATGAGCTTGATACCAATCACAGAAATTTTGCACCAACCCACGACATACGTAATAGTTTAGGAATGGCTGATTACCAGGAAAAATTGTGGTTGGGTACAACCAGTGTGGAAGCTGCCGACAAGGAGGGATGGGTTGTTAGCATTACACCAAGCGGAGGTTGGCTTCCTGCATGTATAGCGGGGAACACGGGTATTGGCATGAGTCAGCGCATGCAAAGCTTTGTGCTAGACTCTGCCTTAAATCCATTTAACGTGGTAGCACCTGGTAAACGGCCGAGAGTAACTTTAACCCCATCAATGGCCCTAAAAGATGGTAAGCCTTATTTATCGTTTGCAGTGCAGGGTGGCGATACACAGGAGCAAAACCTATTGCAATTTTTTTTAAATATGGTTGAGTTTGATAAAACTGTACAGCAGGCTACAGAAGCAGCCAACATTAACACCAACCAATTATGGCTTTCATTAGGTGGTTCAAAAACAACTGACCGAAAGCCTAAACCTGGCAGCATCCTTTTACACAGCAGCACCCCTGAAAATGTGCGTAGCGAACTTATAAAAATGGGATATACATTAAGCTTCGATGAGCGTACAAGCGGACCTATAAATGCCATTTATTTCGATTGGAAACATGGAAGTTTTTGGGGCGGCTCCAGCAATCATGGTGAAGATTATGGTATTGGGTGGTAGTAAAAATTTTCTCACTTCACATTGCTACACTATTTTTTATTTTATTGTACTAAGCGATGTACTACTATTAACCCACATTGCAGCTAACCTGCTGTAATAGGCGTTGTTGGTTGCGTTTCATTTTTTTTCGGTTCCGGTTTGTGTACTACAGATTTTCTTTTGGTAAATGGTTTTGGCTTTACAAGCAAGATGGCTTGCACCTGGATGCTACAGGATCAAAAAAATTAATTGAACCTGTTGTAAAACTGATTAACTCATCAAAAACTAACTGATAATTCTGAATCTACAATTTGCCTGCCTGTTGCTGCCTGGTAATTGTGGTTTACAGGTCTTCCAATGGCGGTACTTTCATTTCTTCCACCGCCCATCCACCAAGCGTAGCCCCGGCCTGATAAGCCGATTCTAAAAAGTCCAGTAATGCTACGGAAGGATCATTTAGCGACCTGATATCATCATACATTAATATTGCCATGGGGCTGCCGTTACTCATTTGCCAGTTAGCCTTTTCAGGTTGTAGAGTTGTATTTTCCAGACCGGCAGGCGAGGGATACGCGTAACTGTAAAATGCCGGTGCCGGTACATTTTCATCGCCGGCCCAAAAACCAAAGCTGATTACTTCATGGCTGTAAGCATCTTTATTCTGTACACTCATTTCGGGCGCAAGCGGTATTTTTTTGCCCGAAAAGCGGGTAACAGCTAGATCCATGTGGTGCCAGTACAATTGAACCGGGCAGGTTTTTCCATAAAATCTGCCACTGAAATCAGTAAAAACATTATTTACCCAAAGCAGAATCTTCCAAAACCGGGCAACATAATCTTTATCGTACGAATGGTATTCGGTAAGTTGCTTAAAAGGGGTGGTTATGGGATTGGCATCGGGCAGGCTGTAAGGCTGATCAATAATATTAACTGAAATCTTTAGCCTGGATAAAATAGCCATTATTTTATTATAAAAATCGGCAACCGTTAAGCCATCATAAAGATCAAAACTTTCAAATTCTCCCTTACTGGTAACAACTTCAAGACGATGGTCTATAAAATTTAAAAGTATTTCACAGCCGTCTTCTCCGTTTATCATGTTTTGGGTGGTGATGCCTTTCGTATTTGTAACAAGCGTTATGTTCCACCAATGATTTTTTCTCGGCATCATTTTAAGTTTGATTTTGCCCACTATTTGTAAATAGAGGTGCAAAGTCATTTTGGATTTTTCCCAGCTTGTTAACGGTAGTTGCGGCAGTTGCATAGCGTTTGAATATTTATGAGGAATGTTATAAAATTAATGATTTAGGCCGCTTGCCCGAGACTTTAATGGATTTCTAATCTCCTCCGCAGCCGCCGCAGCCTCCGCCACAACTTGATCCACAACTAGCGCCCAAACTACACCCTCCTCCATCGGCGCCGGTATTAAAATATGTTGTTACAGTAAAATGATTGACAACGGGATAGAGTGAAAACATTAACGCAAGATCCCGGTATTCCCTAAAGCCCTTTACGGCTTCTGTTCCGTAAATGACATGACTGCGCAATATTTCATCCATCGAATTCAGTTTCAAATTGCCCAGGGGCTCGGCTTCAAATCTCTTCTTGCACCAATTATAAATCGTTTCTCTTGCATTAAAATTGGTTGCTAAACCGGTTAGAATTACACCCGAAAGAATCGTTATTCCAACTAGATAACCTACCGGTTTATCTTTCGATATACCCTGCACAAGCCTGCATAGAAAAATTACGCCTGCCGGCAAAAGAAAAAACCAATGAAAGTTGATTTTCTGGTAGGCTAACCTATTGAAATTTTCAAAAGCAACGTGTCGAAAAGTATCTTCCCCGTTCAACAGGTCATTTATCTGGGTATAGAAAAGCGTTTTTCCTTCGTAAGGCATCAAAAGCGGCAATAGCGGGTTTGAACTTTTGCCGTAATTGTATCCGTTAAACTGAACAAGAAAATTATTGTCATCTTTTAGCTCTAAAACATCTTTTTTTAAAGCATCGATCACAGCGGTTTGTACAGCCCTGTTTCTGCCGAATAAGAAGTTTGCCGCCTGGTAAATAGTATAATCCTTTGGAAAATGCGTTTCTAAAAAACTGTTGATTACCTGCTTTTGTTGCTGGAGATATACAAAAAACCCGGCAAAACAGGCGGCAATAAGAATTGCATAAAAAATCAAAAAATCAGGACCATTTAAATCGAATGGATCAAGATCGTCAAATAAAAACCAACTTGCCGTAAATGGAACCGCTAATAGTAATAAAGTAACCTGTATAGAAAATGTTTCGAATTTTTTCGGCAGTTCTGGCGGAAAGTATAAATTTTCATGTTTTATTGGCAGGGGCCAGATGTCTGTTGGCGGGCTTTGGCCAAAAACTGAATGATATAATTCGATTGTGTCATTATACCACTGCAAATGTTTGTCTTTTTCGGGGTTTCCTCCTTTTGACGGGTGATGATGTATTTCTTTTCCTATAGTTTCCAGGCAAAACTGCTTCCAGTAACATGTGGTGTAAGTAAGGTGAAGGTGCCATACCTCGTCAATAATATTTGAAGGAGATGCTCCATTGGGTGAAATAACACAGAGATAAATGAACTTCCTGTATTCTTCAATTGCCCTTTTTGTAAAGGCCTCCGTCCAGTTTTGTTCGTTTGCCAATTTTTTGGAAAAGGGAAATGCAATGCCCCGTTCATCTAACTCAAATGCCCTGATCTTTATCCACAATTCGCTTTTAAGATGATCCATGTGTTTCATATTTCAGCACTAAAATAATCCACTGTCATCGGGTTTTTTTGAATTTGATATTATTTTTTTATGTCTCTAAATCATAGGTTAACGGAAAATTTATCTTATGAAGAGAAAGCCACTATTACATGAGTCTATGTACTACCCGCTCTTATCCGCATAAGTTATAAAAAGTTGCACCTGCCATTTTTTCACCTTCGCACCCGTTGGCATAATGATTGACTAAACGTCTATGTCAATCAATTAAAACAATAAAAGATAAATTATGGGAAAGATAATAGGTATTGATTTGGGAACCACCAATAGTTGCGTTGCTGTAATGGAAGGTAACGAACCGGTGGTGATTGCCAATGAAGAGGGTAAGCGTACAACGCCTAGTATAGTGGCTTTTCTACCTAATGGCGAACGTAAAGTCGGCGATCCTGCAAAGCGCCAGGCCATTACGAATGCAACAAAAACTATCATGAGCGTAAAACGCTTTATGGGTCATATATTCAATGAAGTAACAGAAGAATCTAAACAGGTTAGTTATAAAGTAGTAAAAGGTGACAATAATACCGTTCGTATTGACATTGACGGTCGTATGTACACCCCGCAGGAAATAAGCGCCATGATTTTGCAGAAAATGAAAAAAACTGCTGAAGATTACCTGGGTCAGGAAGTATCTGAAGCGGTCATTACCGTGCCGGCATATTTTAACGATGCTCAGCGCCAGGCAACTAAAGAAGCCGGTGAAATTGCCGGACTAAACGTTCGCAGAATTATTAACGAGCCTACTGCCGCTGCATTGGCTTATGGCTTGGATAAAAAACACGCCGATCAAAAAATTGCCGTATTCGATTTAGGCGGAGGAACATTTGATATTTCCATTCTTGAATTGGGCGATGGTGTGTTTGAAGTGAAATCTACCAATGGCGATACACACCTGGGTGGTGATGATTTTGATAAAGTGATCATGGACTGGCTGGCAGATGAGTTTAAGAGTGATGAAAATGTGGATCTTCGTAAAGACCCGATGAGCTGGCAGCGTTTAAAAGAAGCTTCTGAAAAAGCGAAGGTTGAGTTGAGTACTTCGAGCGAAACAGAAATTAACCTGCCTTATATAACAGCTATTGATGGCGTGCCTAAGCACCTCGTTAAAAAATTAAGCCGTGCTAAGTTTGAGCAGCTTGCAGATAACCTGTTTGCCAGGTGTTTAAAGCCTTGCGAACTGGCATTAAAAGATGCAGGTTATTCAACCAGCGAGATACACGAAATTATATTGGTAGGAGGTAGCACACGTATCCCCAAGGTGCAAGAAATAGTGGAGAAATTCTTTGGTAAAAAACCTAGCAAAGGAGTTAACCCCGATGAGGTGGTTGCAGTTGGTGCCGCCATTCAAGGGGGTGTATTGACAGGCGAAGTGAAAGATGTATTGTTGTTAGACGTTACGCCGCTTAGCCTTGGTATTGAAACAATGGGTGGAGTAATGACAAAACTGATAGAAAGCAATACCACTATCCCAACCAAGAAAAGTGAGGTATTCTCTACAGCCAGCGACAACCAGCCAGGTGTGCAGATACATGTATTACAGGGTGAGCGCCCCATGTCAAATCAAAACAAGAGCCTGGGTATGTTCAACCTGGATGATATTCCCCCTGCTCCAAGAGGCGTTCCTCAAATTGAAGTAATATTTGATATTGATGCCAACGGTATTCTGCATGTGACTGCAAAAGATAAAGGCACCGGTAAAACAAAAGACATTCGTATAGAGGCAGGTAGTGGTTTAAGCAAAGAGGAAATTGAGAAAATGAAGAATGAGGCCAAAGTAAATGAAGCGTCGGATAAAGAAGCCCGCGAAAAGGTTGAAAAAGTAAACGCTGCCGATAGCCTGATTTTCCAGACCGAAAAGCAACTGAAAGATTATGGCGATAAAATTCCAGCCGACAAAAAGGCACCTATCGAAAGTGCACTGACCGAATTGAAAGACGCACACAAATCGCAGGATCTTGGTAAGATTGAAACGGCAATGACTGCCTTAAATACTGCCTGGACCGCGGCCAGCGAAGAGATCTATAAAGCAACGCAGGAAGCAGGCGGCGCACAGCCTGGCGCTGAGAACGGCCAGCCAGGTGGCGATGGCGCACCGCACGACGCAGGTGAAACTGTAACGGATGCCGAATTTGAAGAAGTAAAATAAGACGATTAATGATGTTACATATATTGACCCCCGCAGAAATGCGGGGGTTTTTATTTTTAAAAAAAGTTTAAAATCATAAAGGAGATGGTTTGTTATTTCGCAAATCCTATTGATATCAATAATTTTTATGGATAATTATGAATAATAATTTATAATTTGTTTTCAATTGATAGGGAAAATACTTTTGATGAAATGATGAGGAAAAGTGCATGGCATAATAATTATGTTAAAACTATTAACACTTAAATAATCATTCCAAAATCTCAAATCGTTTGTATGAAAAAATTAATGCTTTCTGCTTTTGTGGGCCTTTCAATTTTGGCCTTCAACACAAGTGTTTCAGCCGTTTCATTGTCTTCTTTGGCAAAAGAAGACAACACAATCGTTGAAAATCCGTTGCCCGATGTAAAAACCGACCAGCCCGCGGTTACTTCGGTATCCGATGCGCTGAGGGAGTTTAAATCCCTATCCAGAAAAGAAAGAAGAGACAGGTTGCGGGAGGTAAAAAAAGAAATTAAGCATTTTAAGCAAGAAAGAAAGATGGGTAGCGAGCCATCTACCAATACGCTTTTATTGGTTATTTTGGCGCTGCTGCTTCCGCCGTTAGCAGTTTACTTACATCAGGGTGAGATAAATTCCAAATTCTGGATAAGCCTCATCTTAACCCTGCTGTTTTTTATACCAGGGGTGATATATGCTTTGATAGTTATTCTGGGAAATGAGTAATCTATTAACAACCAGACATAAAAAAACCCTTGGGAAAGGGTTTTTTTTATTGAAGCCGTTTTACATTATATCCATTGCAAGAGCAAAATAAGTTACAACAAACGGAAGCACCACCCAAAAGAACTCTCTGTAAAAAATGATCATTAATATCATTGCTATCAGAGAGATAAAAAAATAAAGCCAGTATTTTCCGGTAGATTTTGTTGTTTCCATTTTTTAAGTTTCCACAAAAATAAGTGATGACTTTTAAAAATTCTTTTTTTGATAAAAAACCTGCCCATTTTTTTAAAGATCCCGTCTTCGGTTTCCACTTCCAGAATGGTATAACACGTGGTATTAACCACGTATTTACAAAAGTTCACCCGCATTTTTTAAAACAAGATTGGGCATTCTCTGATTTAAAAGTACTTTTAAGGCTCCTGAATATTGAATAAACTGTTATGAAATTGATAGACTCCTGTAATTGTGTATGAAATACACAATTCATTTGAATTAACTATTTTCGTTCTACTAAAAATTTGAAACCTTGGCTAAAGCAAAAAATCAACCAGATGACAACAAGATCGTAAACGTACCAGACGCCAAACCCTCATTGCCTGTACCGGCAAATAACAATAATAATAACGACGACCAGCCACTTTCTTCAGCCAATGCTAATGTTGAAAAAACAAAGGAAGAGAAACCTGTTAAAGAAACGGGCAAGCAGAGCACTGCTGGAAAGGCCGCTATTGAAACGCCGTCTGTTCAAAATGCACCGGTCTATTCGACACCTGCCGAAAAGGCACTTATTAACAAGCCTTTAATTGAAGATGCCGTTGCCGAAAAAGTTCCGGTAAAAAAGGCCCCTGCTAAAAAGGCTGAAGTTCAAAGACCATCCATACCTACGGCGCCAGTTGAAAAAAAGCCTGTTGAAAAGACGCCAATCAAAGATGTCTCAGTAGAAATACCATCTGTTCAAAAGACCACAAATAAAAAAGCGCAGATTCAAAAGTCACCCGTTGAGTTACCAGTTCAAGAGGCACCATTTGAGGCAGCTTCTGTACAAAAACCTCCGGTTGAAAAGGGGTTGGTCGAAAAGGCTGCCGAAAAAAATATTGCGGCTGAAAAAAAGGGTGCGAAGCCGAAAGCCGAAAAAGTAAAGCAATCAACGTCAAAACCGAAAAAATTAAAAGAGCCTACGCCATTAAATATGGAGAAAGACAATACAGATAAAGACAAAGTAACAGCGGAGCCAGCGATAAAAGAAGCCATATTAGCCGGGCAAAGCCAGCAACCCGAGGCAAAACCAGCAGCAAAAATGCCTGCTGCCAAAGTTAATAAAGAGGTGGAAGAAAAGAAAATGGTTTCAGCTAAAAAGACAGGTATCAAGCGTCTTACTTTTCAGCTGCGCTACCATACAAATCCAGGCGAAAATGTTTTTGTCACAGGCAATACACCATTATTGGGAAACAATAATGTTGACCAGGCATTGGCCCTGGATTATTTAAATGATGAATATTGGGCAGCCTCGCTTGATGTTTCCAACGAGGCGTTGATCCATTCGTTCGAATACAAATATGTGGTGAAAAATGATTTTGGCATAGTGAATAGTGAATTGGTGAGCGATAAGCATTTTGAAGCCGCAGATTATTCAGCCGAAGAAGTTCATTTGATTGATGCCTGGAATTTTACGGGCCTTTACGAAAACACTTTTTATACCAAACCGTTTAAGAATGTGCTTTTCAGGGATAATGAAACAGATTTTACGCCTTCGCAATCACAAAAGCATACCCATATTTTTAAAGTAAAAGCTCCGTTGTTAACAAAAAATCAGGTGGTGGCGCTTTATGGAAGCGCTCCGGTTCTGGGCAAATGGGAGACTGGAAATCCTGTCTTGCTTTCAAAAAAGACCGGTGAAGATTGGTGGACTGCCAGGGTGGACCTTTCTGCAGTTATTTATCCCCTGAATTATAAATACGGCATACACAATATAGAGAGCGGTGAGTTTGTGCAGATGGAAGGAGACAAGAACCGGGTACTTTATAACGGCGCGGAGCCGGGTAAGGTAACGGTACTTTCTGATGGCTTTGCCGTGTTTGCCAATAACACTTTTAAAGGAGCAGGGGTTGCTATACCAGTTTTTAGTTTGCGCACCTCAGAGAGTTTTGGTGTGGGTGAGTTCAATGATGTAAAGTTGCTGGCCGACTGGGCTAAACAGGTTGGTTTAAAAGTGATACAGGTATTGCCTGTCAACGATACCATTGCCACGCACTCCTGGCTGGATTCTTACCCGTATGCCGCCATATCAGCATTTGCGCTGCACCCTATGTATTTGCATTTACCAGCAATGGCCAGTGCGGCCAACAAAGCTATGCTGCAGGAGTTGAGCGGTTTGCAGCAGCAATTGAATAGCATTGAAAAGATAGATTATGAGAAGGTGGTGAATGCCAAACTGGATTTTGTGAAAAAGATATTTCCTTCGCAAAAAGAGGAAACTTTTGGGCTGGAAGCGTTTAGCGGTTTTTTTGATGAAAACAAACATTGGCTGGTACCTTATGCAGTTTTCTCGCATTTACGCGATGAATATGGCACCCCGGATTTTACCACATGGCCTAAGTACAACCAGTATAATCCTGATGAGATAAAGGATTTAGCCTCAACCCCAGGTACGGCATTGGATAGTATTGCAATACATTATTTTATTCAGTATCACCTGCATGTTCAATTACAGTCAGCAACAGATTATGCCAACCAAAAGGGCGTAATTGTTAAAGGCGATATTCCGATTGGTATATACCGCAATAGTTCGGATGCCTGGCAGGAACCTGAATTGTATAACATGGATAAACAGGCTGGTGCACCTCCCGATGATTTTGCCATAAAGGGACAAAACTGGGGTTTTCCTACCTATAACTGGAAGCAAATGCAGCAGGATGGTTTTGCCTGGTGGAAAAAACGTTTTGCCCAGATGAGCCATTATTTTGATGCCTTTAGAATAGACCACATTCTTGGCTTTTTTAGAATTTGGAGTATACCCATGCATGCGGTAGAAGGCATTTTGGGAAACTTTGTGCCGGCAATACCTGTTCATAAAAACGAACTGGAGGCTAATGGTATTTATATTGACATCCGTCGCCTGACCAGTTCTTTTATTAATGATGGTGTTATAGGGGAAATATTTGGCAACCTATATAACCGGGTGAAGAACGATTTTTTATATAATAGCGGCAATGGACATTATACCATTCAGCCTTATTTTGACACGCAACGGAAAGTGGAAAATTATTTTGGCCAAACCAAAGACGGTACAGATGAGCACCGCTTAAAATTCGGCCTATTCGACCTGATTTCTAATGTGATATTATTAGATGCCGAAGAAACTAACGGCGAACAATTTCATTTTAGAATATCAATGGAAGCCACCTCATCTTTCCGTTACCTGGATCATGATCTTAAGCATAAACTAAAAGCTCTGTACGTTAACTATTTTTTCAGGCGGCAAGACCATTACTGGATGGAGCAGGCCATGCAAAAATTGCCCGAATTAAAACGCAGCACCAAAATGCTTATCTGCGGCGAGGATCTGGGCATGGTTCCCGATTGTGTGCCCGGAGTAATGAAGCAGCTGGGCATTTTGAGTTTGGAAATACAGCGCATGCCCAAAGACCCGAAAAAGGAATTTTTTCACCCGAATGATGCACCCTACCTGAGTGTGGTTACGCCATCAACCCACGACATGAGTACTATAAGAGGATGGTGGGAAGAGGACAGGGGAAAAACACAACGGTTTTATAGCGATCAGTTGGGTAAATGGGGCACAGCGCCAACGGTTTGCGAGCCCGAATTAAATACAGCCATTATTATACAGCATTTGTATTCGCCAGCTATGTGGAGTATTTTCCAGTTGCAGGATCTGTTTGGTATGGATGGTGCCCTGCGAAGGGCTAACCACGAAGATGAGAGAATAAATGTGCCCGCCAATCCAAGGCATTACTGGCAATATCGCATGCATATTAACATTGAAGATTTGCTGCAGCAATTGCATTTTAACGATGTATTGCGAAACTATATTACCGCCAGCGGCAGGTAAATAGAGTGTGATAGAATGAATGCCAACAGCCACCCTTAATATTTTTGGGTGGCTGTTGTATATATATAAACCGGTATCTAAATATCAAGCAAAAAGTTATCTAAAATGAATGTTCAATACTGGCCTTTTCAATTGCCCTTCAAGCATCCTTTTACCATAGCACATGGTACAAAAACACATCAGCCAACACTGGTGGTTCAATTGTCGCTGGGGCCATTTGCCGGCTATGGCGAGGCGCCTGCCATTAGTTACTATAATATTACGGTTGAAAAAATGATTGCCGACCTGGAGGAAAAGAAAAAAATGGTTGAAAAATTTGCCCTTACCGATCCTGAGCGTTACTGGCATTATTTGCATCACCTTTTTCCACAGAACCCATTTTTAGTTTGCGCTCTCGACATAGCCGCCTGGGATCTCTGGGGCAAAATGAAAAATAAGCCCTTGTATTCATTATGGAATACCACCATGACGGAACCATTGCCATTAACCGACTATACTATTGGTATTGACACCATTGAAAAAATGGTGGAAAAAATAAAGGAAAAGCCCTGGCCCATTTACAAAATAAAATTGGGGACCGCAAACGATATTGCTATTGTAGAAGCACTGCGAAAGCAAACTGATGCGGTTTTACGGGTGGATGCAAATTCGGGTTGGAGCACTGCGGAAGCGCTTGAAAAAATTCCGGTGTTGGCCAAACTTGGTGTTGAATTTATTGAGCAGCCCCTCGAAAAATCTAATTGGGTGGGGATGAAGGAATTATTTAAACATTCCCCTATTCCATTAATTGCCGATGAAAGTTGTGTGTTTGAGGAAGATGTAGAAAAGTGTGTAAATCATTTTCATGGAATAAATATTAAGCTTACGAAGTGCAGCGGCATTACACCCGCCCGGCGAATGATCAAAAAAGCCAATGCATTCGGTTTATTTGTTATGATGGGTTGTATGAATGAAAGTACCATCGGTTCGGCCGCAATTTGCCAGTTTATGCCTCAAATAAAATATCTGGATGTTGATGGGCCATTACTATTATCAGAAGATGTTGCCACAGGACTAAATTATGCAAATGGAAAAGTAAATGTTTCGGGTAAGTTTGGGTTAGGTATATTGACAACCTTATAGAAAATGTTAATTTTATTCTTAATAAATCCCATTTTGGGACAGTGATTCCGTCAAAAAGACATAAACCAGAAAAGAGAAAATATAACTATTTGGTTATCAATTAAATATCATTTGGCATCAATATAGTAATAATGCTAACGCAATCTTAAAATTATCACTATGACAGGAACCTTTACACTGAATGAAAATCGTTTAATCGAAAATTGTATAAGCGGCAATAGAAAAGCTCAAAAAGAATTATACGATTTATATTCTCCCAAAATGTTTGCAATTTGTCTGCGCTATACCAAAAGCCAGATGGATGCAGAAGACATTCTTCAGGAGGGATTTGTGAAATTATACAATAATCTGCACAGGTTTCGCGGCGAAGGCTCTTTTGATGGCTGGGTACGCCGGATTTTTGTAAATACCGCCATAGAACACATTCGGAAAAGAAATCTGAACATGGCAAGCGGAGAAGGACTTGAAAATTCTATAGCGGATAAGCACAAATCGGCCCTGGATAATTTGTATGAAAAAGATATTATAAAAAGCTCCATGAATTTAAGCGAGGGTTACCGGACTGTTTTTAATTTGTACGCGGTTGAAGGCTTTTCCCATAAAGAGATTGCCAACCATTTAGGAATTACCGAAAGCACCAGTAAATCGCAATTTTCAAGGGCAAAAGCAATATTGAGAAATGTAATCAGCAATAAGGCAAAAAAGAAAGATGGAACGTTTGCATAAATCTTTCAGTCAGATAGTATAAATGACAAAAGCCCCATTTGGGGCTTTTGTCATTTATACAAGTATTATGGGAATAAGATTAACTATTGAATTTCAAAAGCTGCAATTAATTTTTACCTTCAATAAGATAAGATGGACCATTGGCCACTATTACTATAATGTGAAAGCAATAAGCGGATTTGCCATCAAATTGTTCCTTCTTTATTTTAACTGAACTGAAATTGTCTGACAATCCCACGATTTTCCTTTGTGTTAATAGTATATTTTGCACTTAGATCACAAATATTCTATTATAAATTATTAATGCGGACTTTTAGGCAGCGGCTTTATTGGCTAATCCATACTTGAGAAATACCATGAATCTATCTATTAAAAACAGGCTGAATTTGGGGTTCGCTTCAGCAATTCTTTTGGTTCTGTTGGTTGGGGCCATTTCTTACATCACTTTCAGAAAACAACATTAAGAGGCCAGCCAGGTAAAATATTCCTATAGAGTAATTAACCAGTTAGTAGTTCTACAAAACCTTGTAATCGAAATGGGCAATTGCCGCAGGGGTTTTAAAAGCACCAACGAGAAAGTGTTTTTAGAACCGTATCATATAGCCTTTTCCAAAATTGAGCCTGCAATGGCAAATACGTATGCCCTGCTTAGTGAGGACCAAGCCCAACTGAAAGAAATTAATCAGCTTCAAAAGAGTGTAAGGGATATTAAGAAATTTTGGAAAAACCTTGGCGATGACGCAAGTAAGAAAACACGGGAAATCATTATTGGAATAAATACTGTTGAAAAAGGTAAAATGGATTTGGTAAAGTGGAACGTGTCAACCATCAATTGGAACGCTTTGAATACATGGTATCGCACGATCTTAAATCTCCATTAACATCAATCATTACGCTCTTATCTATTATTAAGAAACGCCCTGAGGTTACAGGCCAAGCCTATTTACAGGAAAATATGGATTTGGTGTATTTGTCTTGTAACCATTTGACCGAAATGATAGACGCTATTCTGGCTTATTCAAAACAAAGTTTTTTACAACAGGAACTTGAAGAAGTGGACAGCACGCTGCTGGTAAGCGAGGTTGTTTTTTTTCTGATGCCGCCGCCCCATATTAAAATTGTTACCAAAAACAATTTGCCGGTTTTGCACACCCGAAAATTAAAATTGCAGCAGGTGCTTCAAAACTTAATTTCAAATGCCATAAAGTACATGACCAAAGATGAACGCATTATTGAAGTGGCAGCCGTTGAAAAAGATAAATACTATCTCTTTTCGGTACAAGACAACGGGCCCGGTATAGCCAAAAAGGATAAAGAGAAAATTTTTAATTTGTTCGGGATCAGCGACCATATTTCCAATTCAGAAACCCAAACCGGTGTTGGTTTAAACATTTTAAAAATTATTTTAGAAGAACAGGGTGGCAATATTTGGGTAGATTCGAACCTGGGGGTGGGCAGTACTTTCTATTTTGAATGGTTCAAAAGCTCATGATCCAAATTTTAATAACCGGAATTTATTTAGGTTACCTTAAAAAGGTCAGGACTGCCCTTTGATTTTGGGCAGTCAAGATCAAACACATTTCATTATGGCTACGACAACAAGCTTTGCCTGGCTAAAAATTCCAGTTTGGAATTTACATCTAAAAGGCTTCTGGTAAGGTTGATGTTATCTTTCCTTAATTTATAAACTTCGTAGGCTTTTTCTACATAAATTTTAACGTCTTCATCGTTCCATGGTTTAGTAAGATACTTATAAACCTGTCCCAGGTTAATGGCATCAATTACTGCATTTATGTCGGTATAGCCTGTTATCAAGATTCTAATTGGGTTAGGATATACATTTTTGATCGACTCGAAAAATTCAATACCCGTCATTTTGGGCATCCGCTGGTCGCTTAAAATAACATGTATTTCGTGCAATTGTATGATCTTCCTTCCTTCTTCAGCCGACTCTGCCGTATAGATATTGAATATTCTTCTAAAGCAGGCGCGAAAAGACGTCAGGTTGTGCACTTCGTCGTCAATGTATAATACGTTAATGTTTTGGTGTGAGGTTATCATTTGGGGGTATAAGAATGTGACTCAATATTATAGCAACGTCAATCAATATCATTTTATTGTGCAGGTTAAATTTTTTTTTTATAACGGGTGGCTGGTAGGTATTCGTGTTTACATTTGCAAACCAATGAATACGGAATTAAGAATAAGGGCTTTCAGGGCGACAGACGATCCTGAAACCTGTAATAGATTTATAGAAGGACATCGCAAGGTATTGGAGCATCACGGTATTTCGAAGGTTACTTCTTCTACAGACACCTGGGCAACAAGCCGGGCTGTTTTTGTTGTAGTGGTAGAATCTTTAGATGGAGAAAAACTATATGGGGGCGCCAGGGTGCACGCTTCAGATGGCATCACCAAATTGCCAATTGAAGAAGCTACCGGTTATATGGATCCAAATATTTATGAAATTGTAAAGTTTCACGCACAAAATGGAACAGGAGAATTATGCGGTCTTTGGAATTCAAAAGAAGTGGCCGGCCTGGGGGTGGGTTCATTATTTCCATCGCGGGCAGCGGTTGTTATAGCAAACCAGATTGGGTTAACTACCATGTTTTCGTTATGTTCGCCTGCAACTGTCAGGTTTAATCAGTGGATTGGAAGCAATGTTTTAACATCGGTGGGCAATAAAGGAATTTTTTATTATCCCAAATTAGATCTTGTTGCTACGGCTGTTTTTTTAGAAGATGCGGTTACATTGAAAGACGCCCATCCTCGGGAAAGAGAGAAAATGCTTTTCTTGAGGGATAACCTGCATTATGTTACGCAGGAAAAGGCGCCTTTTAAAAATGTAGTGGTTGATGTGCAGTACGATTTGTTAGTTAGAGGAGCTGATATGGCTGAGTTTAAGGTTGTTTAGTAAAAACCAATATTTATGGGTAAAATCATTTTTACAATGGCAGCCGTCATGCTGCTAAATATATTACCATTGGCCGGCAAACCCCATTTAATTGGGCATTATAAAACAATCGTACTGGTTGTTGCCGCCGCCTGTTTATGGTTAAGCCAGCCGGCCTTTAGCGCCAAAGACACAAAAGCCAATAAAAACAGCGATCGTTTTTCCATTATAATTATTCTCATTATGTCTTCTGCCAGCGTGGTTACGTCTGTAGTAGAATGGGCTTACTTTTCTGAAAACTTCAATCTTTTTAACTTTTACACTTTTATTGGAATACTGCTGCTTGCAGCGGGTATAAGCATTCGCGTTATCGCCATACTAACACTGGGCAAACATTTTACAGCCACCGCTACCATAAATAGCGATCATCAGCTAATACAAACAGGTCTTTACCGGTATGTAAGACATCCCAGCTACCTGGGCGCCTTTATGGCCATTTTAGGAACTCCGTTCTTTTTAAATGATCAATGGGCTGTTTTATTTGTGCTGCTCGCCATGTCTGTTGCCTATTACATCAGAATTTCGGTGGAAGAAAAAATGCTGGCGGCATACTTCGGCGATAATTATAAGCGTTACCAGCTTAAAACCAAACGGATCATTCCATTTATTTGGTAAAAAAATCAATTAATGACCTTACCCTTCAAAAAAAACAGTTTAAAGAGCAGTTGGGCAAGGGTTATGTTCCTGTTAGTCTCATTGTGGATAACGGCCTTGCATTCTTCTGGCCAAAAACATTTAATTGTAACCGATAGCATCAATTCAATACAAATCGATGGAAATTCACTTTTAGTAATTGATCCCGAATCTGCCTATAACGACACTACTATACTTTCACCCAAAGTTGCCTGGCATGCTATACACTCCACGCCTGTCTTCCAGGTAATAAAAGGCAATATCTGGCTGAACTTCAATATTGTTAATGGTACCAGTAATGCAAAGCTTTATCTGTATATACCTTATTCTAATATAACACGTGTATCACTCTATAAATTAAATGATGGTAAACTTGAAATGCAGAACGAAAGGGGGAATGGTTTACAATTTAATTATCATGACCGGGTAAGTCCCAATATTATTTTTGAAACAGGTTTAAACTCAGGCGATAGTTCGCAGTATTTTCTAAAAGTAAAAAGCGAACACCCGCTATTATTACCCATATTTATACAAAAAGAAAAAGCACTGGTAAATGCAGAAAATCTGCAAACCTTGATAATCGGCATTTATGTTGGAATATTAATCGCCATCTTTTTTTACAACCTTTTCCTTTATCTGTCAACTTTCGACAAGAGTTATCTTATATACATCGTCTTTCTTTTATTTTTAGGGTTGGCGCAATTAACACTTTCCGGATATACATTTAAACTTCTCTGGCCGCATTGCCCTGTGTTTAACAGGTATGCACTTACCTCAACTTCTGCTTTGGCAGGTATATCGGGCATTTACTTTAGTATGTACTTTTTGCATGTTAAAAAATACCTGCCCCGCTTAAGGCAATTTTTATTTGTGTTGATTATTTTGTATTGTGCTGGTATTGTTAGTAGTCTGGCCGGCTTCAATAATGTCAGCTACCAGATACTGAATATAAGCGGGTTATTAGGTGGACTGGCTTTATTATTTGCATCGTGGGTAATTGCAAAAAAAGGATATAAGCCTGCTTATTTTTATTTTGTGGCCTGGACTGCCTTCCTTGTTGGTATGGTAATTTTTGTAATGAGGAATTATGATATTCTACCATATAATAACTTTACCACTTATGTTTTATACGCAGGTTCTGCTATTGAAGCAATCTTGCTTTCTATAGCCCTGGCGGATAAAATAAATGTCTTACGGAAAGAAAAGGATGTCAGCCAGGCAGAAGCCCTTCGTGCCTCTCGTGAAAACGAAAGGCTGGTAAGCGAACAAAATGTGATGCTTGAACGTAAAGTTGCCGAAAGAACAGACGAATTGCAGCAAACCAATCACCAGTTGACAGATGCATACAAAGTTTTAGAAGATGCCCAGATACAATTGGTGGAAGCCGAAAAGATGGCCTCATTGGGTCAGCTAACTGCAGGTATTGCGCATGAGATCAATAATCCTATAAATTTTGTAAAGTCTAACATTAATCCTTTGAAGTTAGATGTTAACGATCTTTTTGAGGTGATTGATGAATACAGTAAGCTACATATTGAAGAGCCAGAAAAAGTTTCATCGGTTTTACAGGGTATTGACGATTTTAAGAAATCGCTGGATATGGATTTCTTAAAAAAAGAAATTTATAGCCTGATGAAAGGCATAGAAGATGGGGCTGATCGTACCGCGGAGATTGTACGCGGACTGAGAAATTTTAGCCGTTTAGATGAAAGCCAGATAAAGACTGTAAACGTTCATGAAGGGATTGATTCAACGCTTATTATCTTAAGGAATATTATTCCTGAAAATATACGGGTCATTAAAAATTTTGACGCTGACGGCGAAATAGAATGTTTTCCTGGCAAACTGAACCAGGTGTTTATGAATATTTTGAATAACTCTATTCAGGCAGTAGCGAAAAAAAGCCTAAGGGAACAGGGTCAAATAATTATTACTACCAGGGATGCCGATGCTGGTAGCATTGAAATAAGCATTAAAGATACTGGGTATGGGATGACTGCCGAAGTAAAGCAAAAGGTTTTTGATCCCTTTTTTACTACCAAGGAGGTAGGGGAGGGTACTGGCCTTGGGCTGGCAATCGTATCTAAAATTATACAGGAGCATCATGGCAAAATCGATGTGATCTCTGAACCGGGAAATGGAGCAGAATTTTTAATAACACTGTATCGCAAAATACCTATGAAGACATCACTATAAATCCCAATATTATGGATCAAACTGAAAAAAAAATCCGTGTCTTGTACATAGATGATGAAAGTAATAATCTGATGGCTTTTAAGGCTGGGTTTAGAAGAGTTTACGAAATATTTACTGCCAGCTCAGCGGCGGAGGGCCTTAAGGTTTTGAATGAAAACAAGGTGCATGTAATTATTGCCGACCAGCGCATGCCCAAATCAACAGGCGTTGAATTTTTTGATATCGTTAGGAATGTTTTTCCCGATCCCATCAGAATTTTAATGACCGGTTATACCGATGTTGAAGCACTGATAGATGCTATCAACAAAGGCATGATATACCGGTATATTAAAAAACCATGGGATGAGCTGGAATTATCTACTTCAATAGAAAACGCATATGAGCTATATGCTACCCGACAGCAATTGAAAAGCAAAGTAACCGAGTTAGAAAAATCGAACGATGAATTGAACCGATTTGTCTATAGCACATCGCACGACCTGCGCAGTCCGCTTGCCTCTGTTATGGGTGTGCTGAACCTGGCAAAAATGGAAAAGTCGGTTGAAGATCCTAATGGATATATGGATATGATAGAAAGCTGTGTGAAACGTATGGACTTTTTTATATTAAAGACCATTGAGTATTACAAGAGCATTAGGGTAGATAGCGGTGTTGATGCGGTAAGTTTTAAAGACCTGATTGACGATAGCATTGGCCTATGCCGTATGCAAAACCCAACGATAGAGTTTGACGTGACTATTAACCAGCCAGGTGAGTTCAAAGTTGATTCGTTTAGAATGGCGGTTATTTTGAATAACCTCATCTCTAATGCGGTTAAGTATCAAAAGCCCGATGAAAAAAAACAAAAAGTAAATATCAATGTTGATGTGAGTGAAACCAGGGCCGTCATCATTATAGAGGACAATGGCGTGGGCATTATTGACGAACATTTAAATAATATTTTCAAAATGTTCTTCAGAAGCAATTTTACTGTTACCGGCCTGGGCATCGGATTGTACATTGTAAAAGAGGCGTTAACCCGCATTGGCGGCGAAATATCGGTTCATTCAGAATATGGTATCGGCACCAGGTTTAAATTAGAAGTGCCCGATGCAAGGGTGCCGGTCAATTAGATATTTATGTTTAAAAAGAATGCTTCCTAAAACTTTATTTACATAAAAAAGCCACTATTTGAAGGTGGCTTTTTATATTTTGTTTGCTTGTTTAATAAACCGTAGCACCTGTAGTATTTCTAAATTAGGACTATTGCTTTAAAAAAAGCCTTCCTGATAGTTTGAGAGAAAATTCACTAGAGTTAAAAGGCCATGCATTTCTAATACATTTTGCATGGCCCTACATATCATCCCAGCGACTTGATCCACGTCACCAATTCATCTTTACCTTTTCCGAGCTTTTGCTGCAAACGGCCTAATAACTCGTCATCCTTTCCTTCCTCATATTTAAGGTCATCATCGGTAAGATCAGCATATTCTTGTTTTATCTTACCCTTTACTTCATTCCATTTTCCTTTTAATTCTAACTTGTCCATAGTAATTAATTTTTTGTATAAGGAATTAAAAAACCATGCCACTGCAGGTTCAAAACATGTTTTTTTGGGATGATCCTTTAAGAAAAGGCGACAGTTTGAGCCATGCAATTTATCGTTGCCACCCTTTGACAAATAAAATGGCGCATCCATTTTATTGCGGGATGAATACAAATGGAGCGGGCCCGGTCAACTCTGCCACCATTGGAGTTTTGATGTCGGCACTTTTTTTAGCATTGGCAAAAGTGATAAAACTATACTTCAGAGGCCAATGACTAATTCCTGTTTTATCGAAGCACTGTATAGGGTGGTATCATCTGCATGATGTCTTATCCAGGTTTAGATCAGAGGTAAGAATATTTTTAATCACTCGTTTTGCTTTCTAAGGTACGTACCCGGCCAATCCGATCAGGTTGTTTGAGAGCCTAATTGCATAGCCTTGAGACGGCGTGGACAGGGGATAAAATCCAGTATTACACCGTTTTTTCATCCTTGCGTAAATCCCGTTTAAGTTTTGCTTATACATGACCTCGATAATATTACAGCAACCAGGCTAAAAAATTCAAAGGCCTGTAAAAATGTTATCATATTTCCGCTTAGCGGGCCATAAGAAAAAGTTAATTATTATTTTATTATAGCATATGTTATTGAATAATATTTAGTTAGCTCTGCCTTTCATTTGAATTTTTTCTATAATAATCGATCTTTTTGAAGGGAGTATGCAAAAGCCAGGCTGGTATTTGAGCTGTTTTAGAGATGTCGGATTTAAGTTATTACACGGTAGCAATTAAATACCGTATGTTTGCATTAATATTTTATACAAATTAATAATGATGGACAACAAAACACAAGGAACTGTAAAGTTTTTCAATGGTGACAAAGGATTTGGTTTTATTAAGCACGATGATGGCAAAAATGAAACTTTTGTACATGCAAGCGGGCTGATTGATGATATCAAAGAAGGCGATCGCGTTGAATTTGATCTTCAAAGTGGTCAAAAAGGAATGAATGCAGTAAACGTAAAGAGAATTCAATAAACTAATCTTTTTTCGAATCAATAAGGGCCGGTTTTATTACCTGGCCCTTATTTTTTTTGTCTTTCCGCGTCAAAAATTGCCTTTATTGCAGAATATATCTCAACAAGTTTGATTATTATAAATCAAAGTCATTTTTAGATTTACCAGATAGAAGACCTGTTTTTGTTTTTTTCTTCTATTATCCTGCCGAGATCGCTTGATAATAATGTTATTCCTTTTCCATATTCTGTCCAGAAGTAAACCCCGTCAGGATCAGCGTGTTTCTCCAGCAACACATAAATCTGTTCAAAATCTACCAGGAATGTGGTGGTAGGCTGTTCTCCTATAGGCGTAACCAATAAGGGTGCGCCATTAAAAAGAATTGGGTAAACTGAATTTTGAATAGTGCTCATCATAGTAAATTTTAGGTCATGCAGTCCGTTTTTGTCAGTATATGACGGTTTGCTTCTATAGCAGTTTAATAATCGAAGACATTCTAAGAATAGATTAACATACTGTTTTTAATTATAAAGACTGAATTTTTAATATATACGTTGCCAGCCAGTAATGGTTTTTAGTAAAGAGATTATTGGCAAAAAGTTTACAATGCTTTTTCTAAGAACAAAGGAGATTTAATAACAAAGGGCTACCAAGTTTTTTCAAATGAAAGCAATCGTCATATTTTAAATGAAGATTTTCCTTTAATTTCAACGGATCGATTTTTTAGATGCCAAATATTTTAATATAATTCCATGGAGACGGTCCTTATCAAAAATCAGCAACTACTAAAAAAACATTTTAAATTCTACAATAAAAAGGATATTCTGTCAGCCACAAAAATCAGGCGTTTCGAAACAAAACTGGGCGAGAAGGTGGAAGTATTGTCTGACGAAAATGACCTTGAACTTTCATTGCAGCAATCGGCAGCCCGGTTTGTGATATTAGGCATTCCGGAAGATGTGGGTGTAAAGGCAAATTATGGAATGGGAGGAACTGATACCGCGTGGGAACCGTTTTTAAACGCCTTCTTAAATATACAAAGCAACGCATTTTTGGAAGGAAGTAATATTTTGGTATTAGGCCATTTTGATTTTTCTAGTTTCTCTGAATTGATAGAAGATAATGCCCATGATTTTGATGAAAAGATAGAGGCTTATCGTCATGCGGTATTTACCGTTGACGAAGCGGTTGAACCGTTGATTAAAATAATTACTCAATATGGTAAGGTGCCAATTATAATAGGCGGGGGGCATAATAATTCTTATCCCATTATTAGAGGCGCATCCAAAGGATTGTTTAAGGCAGGCAAGGTGCCATTGGCTTCCATTAATTGCATTAACCTGGATGCCCATGCCGATTTCAGGCCAATGGAGGGAAGGCATAGCGGCAATGGGTTTACCTATGCAGAAGAGGATGGATATCTTCAGAAATACTGTGTAATTGGTGTGCATGAAAATTATCTGCCGCAAAACATTTGGATGGATGTGGTGAACAACCCTTTTATAGACATCATTTTCTATGAAGACATATTTCTTCTCGAAAAAAGAAATTTCTTACAGGCAATTGCCCACGCCACTGGTTTTACAGATGATACCTATACCGGCATAGAACTGGATCTGGATTGTGTTGAAGGCGTTTTAACCAGCGCCGTTGCGCCTACCGGCATTGCTCCCTTACATGCCCGGCAATTTGTTTCTTATACCGCAATGGATACCAAGACCGCCTACCTGCATATTTGTGAAGGTGCATGTCGTTTGGCCGATGGCAGAAAAGATGAGTCGACGGGTAAATTGATCAGTTACCTGGTTAGTGATTTTATAAAGGCGAAGGAAATGTCGGTATAAAAATGTTTCTGGTTTAATAATGACTTCGTGAATTTGCTTAGGCCATTTCCTCTTCCATTTCAAGCACTTTATCAAACAGGGTTTCGTATTCTTCATTTAAACCCGTAAGGGCCTGTTTTGCCGTTGAATAATCGGTTTCCAATTTTTTATATTTTTCTTTGTCTGAGTAAATCGCGGGCTTTCCAAGTTCGGCCTCAATATTTAAAATGGAGTTGGTCGCTTTGGTTATATCCGCTTCGAGGTTCTGCAGTTTTCGTTGATTTTTTTGCAGCTCCCGCTGAAGGTCGCGGTTAACAGGCGTGTTGCTGGCCGCTTTAGGCTGATTGTTCTCAAGCTTTATCTCCGGCTTATTTTGAACGGCCTGTGGGGTTGTTACAGGTTTGGTATCGGGAATTTTGGTGTCTTGTTTTTTCTCCTTCTCCTCTGTTTTTTTACGGGCTTCCATTCTTTCGGTCCACTCAACCCACTCATCGTAGGTGCCCTTAAATTCCTTTATTTGGTGGTCTACTATTTCCCAAATCTTATTGGCAGTCTTCGATATAAAAAACCGGTCATGGCTTACCAGAATAATGGTTCCTTCATATTTATTGAGGGCCTCGGCCAGCAGTTCAACCGAGTGCATGTCAAGGTGATTGGTCGGTTCATCCAGCATTAAAAAATTGGCTTTGCTTACAATGGTCTTAGCCAATGCAACCCTTGCCTTTTCGCCCCCGCTCAACACCCTTATCTTTTTATCGGTATCATCGCCGCTAAATAAAAAGCAGCCCAGTAGTGCACGTAGCTCCGGGTCAGTTTTCTTACTGCCCGCATCTTTCATTTCGTCCAGAATAGTATTGTTGATGTTCAATGCCTCTAGTTGGTGCTGTGCGTAAAAGCTTTCTTCTACATTATGGCCCCAAACCCTTTCGCCTTCGTAGGTTTCAACGCCGGCAACAATCCTTAGCAAGGTTGATTTTCCTTTGCCGTTCGCACCTATCAGCGCAATTTTATCGCCGCGGTCAATTTCCGCAACAGACTTATCCAATATTACGTTGTTCCCAAATTGCTTGTGTATGTGCTTTAACGAAACCAATACGCGTCCGGGTGTTTTCTCTACCTGAAAGTTAATTCGCAGGTCGGGCCTTTCCAGCTGCACATCTTCTATCACATCTAATTTGTCTAGCCTTTTCTGTACACTTTGCGCCTGGGCAGCCTTGCTGGCCTTTGCTTTAAATCGTTCTATAAAACGTTCTTGCTGCCTTATATAGTCCTGCTGGTTTTCAAATGCTTTTTGTTGCATTTCAATCCGGATAGCCTTTTCCTTTTCATAAAAATCGTAATTGCCTGTATAAATATTTAACTGCCGCTGGTAGATCTCCACGATCTTATTGACCATGCGGTTTAAGAAATATTTATCGTGGCTAACAATTACTACGCTGCCCTTATAGGTAATCAAATACTTCTCAAGCCACTCAATTGATGGAAGATCGAGGTGGTTTGTAGGCTCATCCAAAAGCAAAACATCAGGTTGTTGCAATATCATTTTGGCCAGCAGTACCCGCATTCTCCAGCCACCGCTAAATTCCTTATACGGTCTTACCAGGTCAGCATTACTAAAACCAAGGCCATGTAATACTTCTTCCGTCTTATGGTGAATATTGTAACCATCCAGCACATCCATTTCGTGCAATGCGTCGGTGTATTTTATTAAGAGGTTCTCATTTTCAGAATTAGCCTCCAATTCTTTTCCTAACTGCTCAATTTGTTTTTCAAGCGCCCGCACCCTTTCAAAAGCGCCCAGGGCAACTTCAGTAATACTTTCGTTGGTATCAAAACTTAACAGGTCCTGGTGCAGGTAACCAATGGTAGTATCGCGGCCTTTTTCAACCGTACCAATTGAAGGCTGGTATTCGCCTACCAAAACTTTTAACAATGTAGATTTACCCGTACCGTTGTAGCCAATTAAGCCAATTCTGTCGCCTGGCTGAATATGCCAGGTTGCTTCGCTTACAATTGTTCTTGCACCAAATTCGAAGGTTACATTTTGAAGACCTATTAACATAAATTCTTTCCGCTTTTTTGTATAATTAGTTTTTAAAGACCAAAGCCTTTTTTCAGGCTGCAAAAGTACGTTAATGCAATTGGATGGCAATTTCATTTACTTTTGCCAAAAATATTTTGCATGAAAAAATTTGTTATTATAGCGGCCCTGGCTGTGCTTACTGCATGCGGGGGAGAAGATAAGAAGACAGAAGAAGTTGCCAAAATGGAACCGCTGAGCCAAAGTAAAAACTCACCTGAATTTAATGCAGCTTTTGGAAGTTTATTGCAGGATTATTATCACCTTAAAGATGCCCTGGTACTTTCGAACGATACAATGGCTGACGCTAGTGCTGTGAAGCTGGCAAAAAATGCCGATAGCCTTTCTTTGGAGGGAATTAAAGCTGACACCACCATAGGTGATTTGGCTAAGGGGTATGTTGAAACGATTGTGGCAGAGGCCAATGGCCTGATTGGTGAAAAAAACATTGAGGAAAAGCGCAAGTCTTTTCAAATAATCAGCGGTAATATGTACGACCTGGTTAGAACGGTAAGGTACGACCGCGAAGTAGTTTATCATCAGTATTGCCCAATGGCTTTTAATGATGCCGGTGGTTTTTGGTTAAGCAGTTCTTCCGACATAAAAAACCCTTATTTTGGCAAGAAGATGTTGTCCTGCGGAGAAGTAAAAGATTCGCTTGACTTTAGGGCGCAATAGTTGAATTTTTAAGGCGTTAAAGCTTGCTGAAAATATTTTAACTTTTTTATAAAAGGTGATTTTAAAGCCGTATGTTGGTTTTAGGGTCACCTTTTTTTTGAAAAAGGATTTTGGGTATAAATTGAAATTTAGACCGGCACATATTTCGGCTAATGATAAACCAGTTTTTCTTTTTTGCGTTTAACTCCAGAAAATATAACTATGAATAAATTCCTGGTCTTATTGGTTAGCTTTTGCGGTACCTGTTTAACGGTCGTTTGCCAGAATAAGTTTACAGTGAATGGATATTTGAAAGACACTTTAAGTGGCGAAACCCTTATTGGCGCCAGCCTTTCAGTAAAGGGAATTGACAAAGGTGTTTCGACAAACCAATATGGTTTTTACTCTCTCACCTTACCAAAAGGACAATACCGGGTTGTATGCAGTTTTATTGGTTATAACAACAAAGAGTTTACGCTTGATTTAAATGATAATCTTACCCTGAACGTTGATCTTTTACCAAAAAATTTTATTGTAGAATCGGTTACGGTAACCGGGCGAAAGCGGGAAAACAACGTAAAGAATGCGCAAATGGGTAAAATGGAATTGAGCATGGAGACGGCAAAAGCGTTACCCGCGTTTTTAGGAGAAGTAGATATTTTAAAAACGCTGCAGTTAATGCCGGGTGTTAGAAATGCGGGAGAAGGCAATGCGGGATTTTATGTGAGGGGAGGAGGACCCGATCAAAACCTGATATTGCTGGACGATGCGGTGGTGTACAATACGGGCCATCTTTTTGGTTTCTTTTCGATATTTAATTCTGATGCTATAAAGAATGTATCGCTGATTAAAGGCGGAATGCCGGCGCAGTATGGCGGCAGGTTATCATCGGTGGTGGATATAAGCATGAAGGAAGGTAACGTAAACAAACTACAGGTGGATGCAGGTATTGGGCTGATCGCTTCCAGGTTTTCTATCCAGGGGCCTATAAAGAAAGACAA
Organism: Chitinophagales bacterium; assembly: GCA_038204535.1. GTDB lineage: Bacteria > Bacteroidota > Bacteroidia > Chitinophagales > Chitinophagaceae > Segetibacter. The sequence continues at coordinate 67,095 of JBBRCW010000002.1, forward strand.
AGCCTCTTTTATAGTTTCGGCACGCCGAACTTATATTGATGCATTGGTAAAACCCTTTATAAGCAAGAGCAGCGATTTTTATGGCTCGGGTTATTACTTCTACGACCTGAACGCCAAAATGAATTATAAAATTTCTGAAAAAGATCGAATTTATCTGAGCGGCTACCTGGGTAAAGATGTGTTTGCATTCAGGAATGCCGGCCGGTCATTTAATACCGATATACCCTGGGGTAACTCAACGGCAACCTTTCGCTGGAACCATATTTTCAATAAGAAACTTTTTGCAAACACTTCGCTGGTGTATAACGATTACAATTTTTCGTTCGCTGCAAGACAAAACGACTTTTATATAAAGCTATCATCTGGCATTAAAGACCTGAACGCTAAGATTGATTTTGATTATTATGCTTCACCTGAGCACAAATTAAAGTTCGGGGCACTGTACACCTATCACAGTTTTTTGCCTAATATTCTTACTGCCGAACAGGGTGGAACCACTTTTTCGCCTAACAACGCCAATCGTAAATATGCCAACGAATTTGGCATCTACCTGCAGGATGATTGGGAGATTGATAAAAACTTTCAGTTGAATTATGGCTTGCGGTATAGCAGCTTTCAACAGGTGGGTCCATATAAGTCATTTACAACCGATGCCGATGGAAACAAACTGGACAGCACCATTTTCGGGAGCGGTCAAACCGTAAAACTATACGGCGGTTTTGAACCAAGAGCAACGCTGCGGTATTCTATTAATGAGACCAGTTCAATAAAAGCGGCCATCACACGTAACCTGCAATATATACACCTGGTAAGTAATGCCGGAACCACTTTGCCTACCGACTTATGGGTACCCAGTACCTTGCGGGTGAAGCCGCAGATAAGCTGGCAATATGCCCTGGGTTATTTTAGGAACTTTAGCAATAACATGTTTGAAACTTCGGCAGAGGTTTATTACAAAAGCATGCAAAACCAGATTGAATATAAGGAGGGATATACACCATCGCTCAAAGACCCCGAGGAAGAATTTACGTTTGGCAAGGGCTGGAGCTATGGTTCAGAATTTTTTATCAATAAAGTGCGGGGCCGCTTAACTGGCTGGGTAGGTTACACTTTAAGTTACACCTGGCGAAGGTTTTCTCAAATCAACCAGGGGCAAAAGTACCCAAGCAAGTTCGACCGCAGGCACGACCTATCGGTGGTGGGTACCTATAACATAAGCCAGAAATGGAAAATATCGTCGGTCTTCGTATTTGGAACCGGCAATGCCGTAACCATACCACAAAGGTTTTATTTTATTAACGGCGTGCTTAGCCAGGAGTATAGCCGGATTAATGCCTATCGTTTGGCGCCCTACCATCGCCTTGATTTTTCGGCCACCTTAACCCCCCGGCATAAAAAGAAGAAGAAATACACCGACAATTGGGTGTTTAGTATTTACAATATTTATAGTCGTAAAAACCCTTATTTTATATATTTCGATCAAACAGGCTCCGCCTTAAACGGCGATCTAAGGGTCACCGGAAAACAAGTTTCACTGTTTCCTATCATTCCTTCTGTAACCTGGAATATTAAGATTTAGAGGAAATATATTAATTGCAAAAGCAAGAATATTGTTACCCTTAATAAATGTTTGCGAACTGTAGGTGTCAAATTCTGGTTATCTACTATACTGTGCAGTAAGATTTTAGTGTTGGCAAATCAATTGTAAGAGCCGGGGGGATGAAGTAGAAAGTTTACTAATTTAATCTTTTTGCACTTTGAGTCTATTTGGCTGGGGCTTTGCGTTCGGCTGGGCATTCTGAGAATGTCCAGACCGGAACTACTAACAAATGTAATTACTAAATTACAGAATATATTGTATCGCTAAGTAGAATTGGGTCAAGCCCGAACTGAAGGCGAAAGTATTACAAAAACCGGGGCTTGACAAGTCAGCCCCATCTGACGAAAAACCCTATGTAAGCTTCATACTTTGGCAGTCATTAATTAACGCGTTTCAACTTAAAGATTTCACTCGTCAATATATTTGAAAATGCTTTATCAATTGGTTGTATCCACTCTTCAGGGATTACAAAGTCACGTGGAAGATGCAGTTGTCCGGACATTGCGGTTGTGGCATTTTTGTACACACCTTTAACCAAGTCTTTTATTTCTTGCAATTCATTTTCATTAATGTCTTTTGAAATAGTTAAACCACAACTTCTGTCTGGGAAAGCCAGGTAATATCCGTTAGGAAATGCTTTTGTCATTTCATTTGAAAGCAAAAGCCTGCTTGAACCAATACCATCGCTATGCATGAAGCTAAGCCAAAGTAGTTTTTGTCCACCTGTGGCCATTTTATATTGAGTGTAAAAGTTTTCGTTGTCTGCAACAGACTTTCTTAAATTTTCAAAAGATTTTTGTTGCCAACTTTTATGATTATTTGTTAAGTCCCGAAACTGTTCTTGTGTCAAGTAATTCATTGCTGTCCCAGAGCTAAATGTCACCCATGTCAAAATGAAGGACTGATTTGAAAATTTATAGTGGGGCAATTCCCACGAGTGCAGTACGTCCCGCCGAGACCGAAGCACCATAGCCAGCCAAAAGTCGAAGCTGACAACGTCCCGCCAGTTTATTGCCAAACCCAATGTTAGCTGTTCGCCTTTGGTTTTACCTAAACCTGTTATAAATAAGCTGGGATGTACCTAATAAGGGTCGGACAAGGCTGGCTATTATACAAACCTGGAACTCGTTGTGTTTTGCTTTTGTGTATTGAACAATAATCGATTTGCCGCTTGTCTGTGTTAGTCGGCAATTATGTCAAGGGGTTTAAAGTTATCTGTTAATTAATTCGGGTGGTTAAGAAAGGTTTTTGCAAGAAAAGGATGGCGGCTTCAGCCGCCATCCTTTCGTTTAGGAGTCTTGTACCTATTTTTTTATCACCTTTATACTTGTCCAGGTTTTGCCATCGTAAATACGGATAATATAAATGTTGGCTGGTAATTCTGAAATATTTATCATGGATTTTTTTACCTCCGAACCCAGCTTAATTTTCTTTTTAAGGTTTCCGAATTTGTCAGTTACCTGTATTTCCTTAATAGAGACCGATTTGTCTGTTGCTACTGCTTCTATTTGTATATCGCCGGTTGTTGGGTTTGGTGAAGCTACAAACCTGCCAAAGCCGCCACCGCAACCAAACGACACCGTAATTGTTTTAACTGATTCTGGGATACCTACACCACATGTATTTGTTGGCCTAACAAAAATTTCGTAGGTACCTGCCTGGTTTGGTATCAAAGTAAAATAGGGTGAATTGTAAGGGTATATTATATCTCCTGTTACTCCCAAAATTCTATGACCCCATTGCCAGCCAGTACCAGATTGCCCGTAGGCCAAAGTGGCCTGAAAGGAATTGATGCTTTCAACCTCGTAACAGTCCTGGTCAGGATAAGGGTAACCAGAAATATTGAAACCTGCATAAGGGCCACCTACAAGAATATTGGGTTTTGTAATAACTATATTTCCAACACCACAGGCATTGGTAATTGTAGCAGTTAATGTTATTGTGCCATTTCCTGTTTGCGTTACCGTTACAGGGTTTGCTGTTGGGGAATTGAAAGAAACATTACCATAGTTTGAAGACCATGTTACTGCGGAGCCAGCAGGAACGTTAACGGAAAAAACAGTGTCAATACAAAAAGAAGAAGGGCCGGAAATAACTGCACAACTTGTATTGCAAGGCAAAATTCCTCTTGCTTCGTTTTCAAACCAAACCGAACTTTCAGGTGTAACACTTACATGTTCCTGATTGTATGTAGGCGCATATACATGATCAAAAGGTGTTGGTGGGCATTGATCAATTCGTTGATAAAGATTTTTAATTGGGTAACGTATATCTGCCGCACTATAGCTTGGCATCATTGTAAAATTGTTAATATTGATATTGAAAGTTGGTTTATCACCGGTGAGCAGATAAATTAACTCTTTAGCCAAGAAAGTGCCGTGCGTTTCCAGATCTTCTGAAAAACGATTACCAATCAAGCCGCCGGGAGCATTATCTAACGAACTATTGCCCCATGCCGCGTCGGTATAATAATTTTTCTTTCCCAAAGGCAACCAAAACAAGACATTATATAGTGGACTGGCTGTCCACATTTCGGTTGTTTTGTTGGTGCCGCTGTTTGTTGCAATTCGCCCCGTCCATTTAATTTTTTTGCAAATATTATCATTACACAAACCCCAGATACTTTTAAAACCCTTGCGTTTAATTTCTATATCCAATATCTCAGTATTCGTTCCATGATTAGGATTTAGCGTACCATTACCTGCACCATTAATCAATGCCACTTTTCTGCTTAGCTGCGGGTATTCACCAACTGCGGCAAGATTTTGTAAAAACACATTTCGCAAAGCATCGGGTGCCGGAAATTGTGAATTGGCTGTCTGATGATGCGCCAACATTTGTTTGGCAGCCAGGCCATTATACAAACCCTCGCGAATTGGTTTTATACCTTTTAAAATACCGCGTTTGGTGATATATTCAATATAGTTCTGTAAGCCTATTGGTACGTTGGCACCCTGGTGACAGCCATCAAAAGATATGTAGGTTTTAACACGATGCTGAATATTATTGTGCTCAATATATGCAAGCGCATACTGCGCAATAAGAGAACCCATGCTTGGGCCTATTAGCGTAATATCCTGCAAATAGTCTGCTCCGTACGTTTGATTAAGCCGCTCAATTAGAGCTACAAGCGCCATGGCATTTCTTTCCAATAAATCATTACCGTGCTTGAAATCAAAAAGTATAAAATCAAGATTCTTATTTGGATCGAAATTGGGATCTGCAATAGACCCATCGAGTAAAAAATCTCCAAAACTGACAGGTAAACCATTTCTAAACACTGGTTTATTGATAAATTCTTTATAAATATCCCCCACTTTACGGTCATTGGGAGGCGGGCTTGGGTCAAAACCGTCAATGAATATTACGGGTCGTCGCACAACCT
>JBBRCW010000003.1:0-63382 GCA_038204535.1 Chitinophagales bacterium
TGCCGGACTTGACCAGGGCATCTTCATAATTATGCCAGATGTTATCCAGGGGATCCCGAAATAAATTCGGGATGACGGCCATCCTTTAATCAGCATTAGTACAATGTCGTATCTTAATCCCCTTAAATTTTTGTTCAACCCTTTAAGGCTTACGAAAACTACATTGATCGAAGGTGTATCATTCTTCATTATTCATTATTCACTATTCGTTATTCATTAATCACTACTCACCACTCACTACTCACCACTCACAACTCACTATTCACCACTCCAGAACTAACCGCTTACCTTTGCCCCATGACAACGGAACAGAAAAACATTCGCCACCTTAGTTTCGACGAATTGGTGGCCTATTTTGAACAAATGGGTGAAAAGAAATTCAGGGCCAAACAAGTGTACGAATGGCTATGGCAAAAACATGCGCATTCTTTTGAGGCAATGACCAACCTCAGCAAAGAACTGCGGGCCAAACTGGCTGAACATTTTACGCTTCCTGCTTTACAGATAGAAACTACGCAGTATAGCGACGATGGCACCGTTAAGAGCCGCTTTAAAACCATTGAAGGGCATTTGGTGGAAGGTGTGTTGATACCCACCGACGAGCGACAAACCGCCTGCGTAAGCAGCCAGATAGGTTGCAGCCTTAGCTGCAAGTTTTGCGCTACGGGTTACATGGCCCGCAAACGCAATTTAGATTTCGACGAGATTTACGACCAGGTAGTTCTTATTAACCAGCAGGCGAACCGGGTGTACAATAAAAAACTCACCAACATTGTATTTATGGGTATGGGCGAACCTTTACTCAACTATAAAAACATGTTGAAGGCAATAGAAAAGATTTCATCATCCGATGGATTAGGCATGAGCCCCCGCCGCATTACTGTTTCCACGGCCGGTGTGGCAAAAATGATCAAACAACTGGGCGACGATAAGGTGCGTTTTAACCTGGCCCTCAGCCTGCACGCCCCTACAGACGAAAAGCGCGACAAGATTATGCCCATTAACGAAACCAATAACATAAAGGTGTTGATAGAAGCGCTCAACTATTTTTATAAACAAACAGGCAGCGAGATCACCTTCGAATATATTTTGTTTAAAGATTTTAATGACAGCATTAAAGATGCCGACGACCTGGTAAAAATATACCGCCAGGTACCGGCCGACCTCGTAAATATTATCGAATACAACCCAATTGATGCCGCACAATTCCTCAAACCTGACGAGGAAACCACCGAGCGTTTTATGAACCACCTGTCAAAAAACCGCGTCAATGCACGTTTACGCCGCAGCCGCGGCAAAGACATTGATGCCGCTTGTGGTCAGTTGGCTAACAAAGACACCATAAGTAGTAATGAACATAATTCTCAGGCTCCACCACATCCAAACGAGGGAATAAGTATTTAATTTAAATATTTGATATGCGAAAGAGGTGGACATTCAGCTTTGTTGTTGTAGTATTTTTTCTAATTGGGACAGCTTCAGCCCAAAATATTAAGCTCGATGACTCCACCTATCTCCATGTTATCACGCCACCTCAGGTTTATAGCAGGAACGCAGCAAAAACAGAAATTTTAGTTGCCCTCGTAAGTCAAGATGAAAAATACAAAAAACTTGATGTAACATATGGACATCAGAATTTTCAAGTTAACAATATAAACACATCAGATAGCGGCAACAAAAACTTGTACATTTCTGCAACCAGCATCAAAATAAAAAAGAAAATCGGGCACGTTAAAATTTCTGCCAACAAAATGTCCTTTGATATACCAATCTTTTTTGGTTACCATTCAATCGTCGTTGAAGTTAAAAAGGAGCATAACATCACAACATTATTTGTTAACTACACAAATGAACCATTGATAGAGTTTTTATAGATGTAGTATCGTTTTTAAGGAATCGTTGAAATGTTAATTAAAATGCACCTATGCTTTTTGCATTACATTTGCCCGGTTAAAATTATTTACTGTTGTAAAACAGCAAGCTAAAAAAGCAGTATGAGTCGTACCGACAACTTCCAGAAATTTGTAAAGCAGCCAAAAGCAGGCGCCGTTAAAGAAAAGATCCGCCAGGAAAAAAAGAAAGAAAAGAAAGAACGAGCCGCCTCTATCGATGCGCATTTTGAACGCAAACGTGCCGAACGCCTCGCCCAAAAAGGCATTGATCCAAAGGCAATAAAAGCTGCAAAACCCGATAAAAAAGGAGCGAACAAATACAAAGCCGGCCCGGCAGTTGCGGCGTCTGCGGTTGTGCCAAAAACAACAGCATCCGGTGCCCAAGCAATTCTTGAGCAAATGCCGGTTAACAAATACATTGCTCATAGTGGTTTGTGCAGCCGCAGAGACGCCATTATATTGGTAAAAGACCAAAAAGTGTATCTCAACGACAAACTGGTCACCGACCCCGGCACCAAGGTTAATCCCGGAGATGTAGTAAAAGTGGGTGGTAAAAAAATCATCCCCAGCCGCAATTTTGTCTATATCCTTTTAAATAAACCCAAAGATTATATTACCACCGCCGACGATCCGCAGGGCCGCCGCACTGTGGTTGACCTGGTAAAACATGCCACTACCGAGCGGGTGTACCCCGTGGGAAGGCTCGATCGTAACACCTCGGGTGTTCTGTTATTGACAAACGATGGCGACCTGGCCCAGAAACTTTCGCACCCCAGCAACGAGGTAAAAAAAGTGTACGAAGCGCGGCTTGACAGGGCGATGACCAAAGCCGATTTTGAAAAGATGGCCAATGGCCTCATACTCGAAGATGGTTTTGTTGCCCCCGATGCCATTGCCTTTGCCGACGAAAAAGACAAAAGCATTATCGGCATCGAAATACACAGTGGCCGCAACCGCATTGTACGCCGCATGTTTGAGCACCTTAAGTACGACGTAAAGGGCCTCGACCGCGTAATGTTTGCAGGCCTTACCAAAAAAAATGTACAACGCGGCAAGTGGCGTTTCCTGGCCGAAAAAGAATTGCGCATCCTAAAATTCATGAACCAATCTTACATTAAAAACAAAGACTAGGTTATTTTTTTGAGCCCGGCAGAGAATTGCTATGATGCTTTTCTTGCGTCGCACAGCGTATGCTTTTTATTCATTACGCAGCACTCATTTGTCCCTTTTAATGGCCCTTTTCAAAACTTTCCATCCATGCACCATAAGCCTGATATTATTTTCGAGAACGAACATTTCATAGTACTTAACAAACCTTCGGGCTTGTTATCTATTGCAGACCGGTTTGGTAAAGACCCATCGCTTAAATCCATTTTGCAGGAGCGTTACGAAAAGATCTTTACCGTGCACCGCCTTGATAAAGACACCAGCGGTATTATCGTTTTCGCGAAAGACGAGGACACCCATAAATTCCTTTCAAAACAGTTTGAAGGAAGGGAAGTAGAAAAATATTACCTGGGACTGGTAAACGGGCTGCTAATGAGCAAAGAAGGCAATATTGATGCGGGCATCATGGAGCATCCTGGCAAAACCACGCTCATGATGACGAACAAGAAAGGAAAGCCATCGTCTACCGATTACAAAGTATTAGAGGAGTTTGGCCTGTTTTCGTGGATCGAATTCCAGATACATACCGGCCGCACCCACCAGATTCGCGTACACATGAAGCACATCGGCAATCCCATTGTTTGCGATCCGCTCTACGGCGATGGAAAACCGGTGCTCCTGTCTTCCTTTAAACGAAAATTCAAACTCAGCAAAAACGAGCTCGACGAAAGGCCTATTCTAAACCGGCTCGCCCTTCATTCCCATAAGCTTATTTTTCACGATGCAGAAGGCACCAGCCACCAATTTGAAGCGCCCCTTCAAAAAGACCTGAAGGCGTTGCTACAGCAACTCGAGAAGAATAGTTAGCTGTTATTCGTAATGGCCCCCGATAAAAAACCTGGTTTAAATCCACCATAAATGGAACACGGATAACACGGATTAGAAATGATCTTGCGGATCTTTTTTAAGCTGTTGAGCTATTTATCCATATTGGTTTATGACACTTCACCACAATCAATACCAAAAAACCAATACAAATGATAAAATAGCTGGTGAAAAGCCGCTGATTATCATGATAATGCTAAGAAAAGAGATAACGTCATGCCGGGCCTGACCCGGCATCTCCTGGAATATTGCCCCATCGCTCCATATGTACTGAACACATAGCGGCAATTTATCCCTAACCATAATTCTACAATGTGGATAATAAATTTAGAAACAGGCCTCTTTACATTTGCAACTTTTTCAAGAGTTGCTTCTCCAACTCGTAAGGCATTCGGATTTGTTTTTAGCATACAAAGGTCTAATGCCTTTGTTGTTTTCTACCAACTCCTTTTTATCCACCAAAGTGCATTACTGAAAAGTTACCGGAGTATTGAAAAATAAATTTTCTATTGAACGCGAATATTGAAAAGGATTATTCGGATACTTAAAATTTATTCGACATAGGTTCGCATTTATTGCTAATTTGGTATTCACTCCTAAACAATATGGAAGATCAATCAATAAAGATTTTCTTAGCCTCTTCTGCCGAATTAATAGCAGACAGGGATGAATTCAGGAAATTTATCAGCGGGCAGAATGACCGGCTTCACAAACAGGGTATCTATCTCGAGATTGTTCAATGGGAAAATTTCCTTGATGCTATTTCCGAAACAAGGCTCCAGGACGAATACAATAAAGCCCTTCGTGAATGTGATATCGCTCTTTGTCTCTTCTTTACCAAGGTAGGAAAATATACAGGAGAAGAATTCGATACAGCTTACCAGGTTTTTAAAGACACAGGCAAACCAAAAATATGGACCTATTTTAAAGACGCCCCCATAAATACAGGATCCATTACCGATGAAATAAATACCCTCATTTCCTTCAGAAAAAAAATTGGAGATTTAGGTCACTTCTATTCTGTTTATACCAATATCGATAATTTAATCAATCAATTCAGAAACCAGTTGGATAAGTTTTTACCGCTGGTTGGAGGGAGTCCCGAAACAGCTACAAAGAATGCAGAAGACGAGCACCCAGCCACACCTGTAAAAAATACCTTTAATGAAAAACTCACCCGCGGCTTAATAGAAGCCATGGCGCCAGGTATCCCACGGGTTAAGAAATTTTTAGACAATGCAAACCGCATGGCCGCAGACTGGGAAACACAGCAACGTTTCAGTGATCCTGCCAAAGAATTGATCGCCATAAATTATGTAGGTGTGCTGGGTATTCAACTGCGTAAATTGATTGCTATCGGGAAGGAAGAATTCTCGGCTAACAAACAAAAGAAATACCTGGAGCATTGCCAACTCACAGCCAAAAGAGCATTGCAGCTTTTATGTTTTGCGCTCATCTCAAAATTATGGGATGCTAAAAAAGATAACCCTTATACCCTTTCACCCGAACAAACCGACACCTGTAATAATTTTTTTGAAGATGAATTTGAATGGGAAATTAATGGCTTCATACAATTATTTAAAACCTTGATGGATATATTTACAACGAATAGATTAGAATTTCCCTTCACCGGACTCGATCAATTTAACGAACAGCTGAAACAAGAAAGCCAATTCACCATGGCACATGAAAAATTGCAGTCGCTTAGAGACCTGCAGGATTGCAGTGAAGCTGAAAACCATTTAACCACGGTGTTAACCGCACTCAATTTTTTAGCCGGTTATAAAATGATGTCCATTAAGAGTATTGGTTATTCTGAAATGCGAAACAGCAGCCCTCATTACTTATACAATTATACTGACCTTGTAGGTATTGATAGCAAATCCAATAGAAACCAGGAACAGGAAAAAGTGAAATATGAAGAAGTACCCATCAATACAGATGCGGTTTTATTGTATAAAGAAAGTTACAAACAGAGTCTTAACCTGTTTCCTTTCATCATTGACATGAACGCATTGTCCGTTACCGGCGGACAGAAGATCTGCTTTTACGCTGCTAAGGCAAATGAGGATGGCAGTTTGAATTATAGTTTTTTAGAAGACAATAGTGTGGTGAATATCAAAAATACCAAAACATTAAAACCGGGTGTTGATATCAATGAATTATTGCTCGATCCCTCAAAACTGAAGGACATGCGGTATGATACCGTGTTCAACCTTTTCAGGGAAGCAAAAATAGCCATCACCGGAATTGAAGAAGAGGACGATTTTTAAAAATAAATTTAAGAAAATTACAGGCAAGTAATAAGCTACAGTCAATGAAAAAATATCCCTTTAAATTTTTAGATGCCTATAGCAGGGAAGATACCGGGATATTTTTTGGCCGGGATGAAGAGATTGCAGCTTTATATGAAATGGTTTTTCAGTCGCCAATTTTGCTGGTTTACGGCGCATCCGGTACAGGTAAAACCAGTTTGATACAATGTGGACTTGCCAGTAAATTCCAATCGCACGACTGGCTGGCATTGCCGGTTAGACGGGGTAGTAATATCAATGCCTCATTCGAAAAAGCGCTGGCAGATGCCGGTGGCAATATAGCCGGGCAAGATGATATGGACTGGCTGAAAGAGGTAATGGATGATAAAGAAGTGGTAACAGTATCTAAACCGTTGAGCCCGCTTGCAAAATCGTTTAAAGCCATTTACCTGAATTCCTTTCGCCCAGTCTATCTCATATTCGACCAGTTTGAGGAACTTTTTATTTTAGGTACAAAAGAAGAGCAAACGCAATTTATTGAAACGGTAAAGGAAATATTACAGGTAGAGCAACCCGTAAAAATGATCTTTTCTATAAGGGAAGAATACCTGGGGCACTTAAATGCTTTTGAAAGAGCAGTACCGCAACTGCTGCGCAAAAAACTACGGGTAGAGCCTATGAACCTGGACAAAGTGCGGCAGGTAATTGTGGGAGCTACATCCTTTGAAAAATCCAATGTGCATTTACAAAACGACGAAACGGATTTAATTGCTGAAGGCATTTTTGATAAAATTAAAGGCGATGAAAAAACACTTACCATACAATTACCCTACCTGCAGGTGTTTTTAGATAAGTTTTACCTGGAAATAACAAAAGACGAAACAAGAAATGCTGAAGCTGTTTTTACAACAGCCGCTTTAAATCAAATTGGGGATATCGGCGATGTGCTGCGTAATTTTTTGGAAGAGCAGGTAACAGCCATCAGCCAAAAACTAAGTGTGAATTACGCCGGACTAACAATTGAAACAGTATGGAAAATATTATCCCCCTTTGCAACTCTCGAAGGGACCAAAGAACCAATTAGTAAGGTGAATTTATACGACAGGTTAGCCGTTTTGAAAAAGACAATGATAGATGCAATCGTAGAAGCATTTATTGATAGCCGCATCTTGCGGTATTCTGATGAGGGGGATATTTATGAAATAGCTCATGACTCCCTTGCAAAACGTATTGCCGAAAAAAGAAGCGATGAAGAAATCGCCTTGCTTGAAATTAAAAGATTGATTAAAAGCCAAACTACCCTGAAAGAAAGTGCCAGGGAATTATTTTCTGAAAAGCAGCTGAACTTTATAGAACCCTTTGTTGAAAAATGTAAACTTACCTCAGAAGAAAAAGCATTGATAAAACAAAGCTATGAAGCCGTAGCAAAACAAAAAGCAGCCGTAAAAGAACAGCAGGAAGCGGAGAAACAACGCTTACTGGAGAGGCAGCAGTTACTGGAAAAAAACCAACGAACGCAAAAGCGATTAATAAAATGGATAAGTTTTGCCTTGTTAGCAATGATTGGCCTTGCATTTTGGGCATTTCAGCAAAAACGATATGCTGAAGTGCAAAAAAATAAAGCTTCCGAAGCAGAAAAGACAACCAGGGAAAAAAATGATCAGATTGGAAAATTACTCAAATTAACATTGCATGACAGAGACTCATTGTTTTATAATCAGGATGTTAATACTATAATCAAAAAACTTGATCAGGAACAAACCATTGATATAAAAGAAATCATTACTCCCAAGGCTATCCGGCTTCCAATTCCGGGAGGAAGAACTGCTCGTGATTTTAGAAAATGCCCGGACTGCCAAATTTACAATTTGGTAGTGTGGATTGATGTGCCCTCTTTCAGGAGAGAAGAAATACTTAATGTAGAATATATTTTTCCTGATTGTGATCGTTTTTATTTTTTTACTAAACATAATATTGGAATAGAGCAATCGCTTGGTTTCTCATGGTATAACAGGATTTGGGAAAACATTTGTCCTACGATGGATATCATCGTAAACCTGAAGGACGGCACTCATCGAAAAATAGAAAACTGGTCATTCGAAAAAAACCTGGTTACCCTATCATCGTCAAATTAATCCAGCCCATCCCATATGTAATCCAAAGAGAAAAAGGTAATTTTTTCCTTTGGCGCAATGTGTTGTTAGAGTTTTCTCTAACTGCGGACACGCACTCAGAGGGAAATTTGCAACATCTTCCCTGTCCTCAGTGTTTGGGTATCGATCAAAAATGAATATTAACCCGCTGTTTACCGTTGTGGTATTGTGGCCATTGTGGCCATTGTAGCAATTGTGTTGGAAGAGGCGGTTTGGGATTTTAAAATAGGCGGAGAAAATCCCATAAAAGTCAGTTTCAATACTAAAAGATGGCTTTGAGAATCGCTTAATCGTCCCCACTCACCTGTAAGGATAAGAAAACGCTGTCTCATTATTTTTGAGACAGCTTCCTCTTCTAAACTGATGTAGAAAATCCGTTCACTTAAAATATCTTACTTTCTATTTACTCTGGGATTTTTAATTTTTATACCCACCCGCATTAGTAGCGTCGGTTTTATCGACATTACGGTTCGGGTTGTTGGTTTGAACGTTTTCACTAACCGATGTATCATTGTCGGTAAATTTCTCAGTAAGCGCTTTATCTTTGGTCAGGTTTTTATTTTCCATTTTTTGTGGAGTTCCTGTTCCTTCTGACTTATTAATTCCCGATGGTTTACCTTTTTCTTCTGCCATAATTGATAGTTTTTGTACGCCAACTAATTCAAAATTATCGTGCCAGTAGCCAGAGAAAATAGTTCAATTTTAACAATTTTTAACGTAAAGCAAAGATGGCAGTGGAATAAGTTTTCGACGTTTTATTGAGGTTGGTCTTCCATTTTAGGGTAATAATTACCGTTAGCAGGTCAATATTCAAATTCAGCGTTAAATTAAATTCCCCTAAATCCTGGAAATCCTGTAATCCCGGTTCTGCAATCACAAAAAAGCCCGGATAAAACTACCCGGGCGTAAAAAAACAAGTACAAAAATTTTATTTATTAGGCTGAGGCGTATAACGCAAATAGGGCTTTACAATTTTCACCCCTTTTGGAAACTTTGTTTGTGCATCTTCAGTCGAAATTGAATTGGAAACAATCACATCTTCACCATCCTTCCAATCTGCAGGTGTTGCTACGCTAAAGTTAGAAGTCAGTTGCAGGCTATCAATAACCCTCAGCACTTCAAAAAAGTTACGGCCTGTGCTGGCGGGGTAAGTGATAAATAATTTTAGCTTCTTGTCGGGTCCTATAATGAACAAAGACCGAACAGTCAATGTTTCAGAAGCATTTGGGTGTATCATGTCGTACAAACCTGCAACATTCCTGTCTTCGTCGGCAATGATTGGAAACTGCACATCAACATGCTGTGTTTCATTAATATCTTTAATCCAGCCCTTGTGATTTTCAATCCCGTCCACACTTAATGCCAGCACTTTTACATTGCGCTTTGCAAATTCCTCCTGTAATGCGGCAGTCTTACCAAGTTCCGTTGTACAAACCGGCGTATAATCTGCAGGGTGAGAAAATAGCACACCCCAGCTATCGCCTAAATACTCGTAAAAATCTATTTTTCCAACGGAAGTATTCGCCTGGAAATTTGGCACTGTATCGCCTAATCGTAAACTCATAAATTTTATTTTTAGTGTTAAGTGGATGCAAATATATCAATATCCTACCAATTCAGTAGAATAAACAAAAAAAATAATAACCCGTTTGCCAAATCATTCAAAAAAACATTTACCAGGTCTAATGTTGTCAAACAACTTTCATCAAAATCATCTGCTCAAAGGTTCCTGGCCTTTTTAATAGCTGTATTTCCAAACTTCATCTTCACCTCATCCATGGCCTTGTACAATTCATTCTTCTTTTTTGCATCGTCAAACAAACTGGTTTGAACCGCATGATTGGTTAATTCGCTTAACCGCACACCTAAAAGCCGAACGGGCTTTCCTTTAATGTGCAATTTATTAAAAAGGTCTTTAGCCACAGGTACCATTTCATCATCCCGCAAAGTGTAATCAATAGTGGCCTGTTTTGAAAAAGTTGAAAAATCGGCGTACCGCAGTTTAATGGCTATGCATCCAGTCAGTTTTTCTTCTCGGCGCAATTCAAAACCCAGTTTTTCAATCATCCGCACTATTTCATTCATCAAAAAACTCAGATCGCTGATATTTTCGTCAAAAGTATTTTCGGTTGATATAGACTTTGCTTCATGGTAGGGAACAACCAGTCCATCGTGCAGGCCTTGCGCTTTCCTAACCAGCTCCAAACCATATTTTCCCAGTTTCGCCTCCAGTATGTTTTGGTTTACCGTTTCTATATCCTTAATAAACTGAATGCCTAATGATAGCAGGGTTTTATAAGTTTGATCACCCACGCCGGGTATTTTGTTCACTTTCATTGGCGATAAAAAGTCTTTTTCATATCCGGGTAAAACCCTCAAATAGCCGTTTGGCTTGGCTTCGCCTGTTGCTATTTTGGCAATCATTTTATTAGAGGCCAATCCAAAAGAAATAGGCAATCCGGTTGCAGCAATAATTTGCTGCCTTAAATCTATTGACCAATTGTAAGGATCAAAAAATTTATCCATGCCCGTCAGATCAATATAAAATTCGTCGATAGAAGCTTTTTCGAATAAAGGCGCCCTGGAAGCGATAATGTCAGTCACCCAGCGGCTATACTTACTATAGTCACCCCTGCTGCCGCTTAATACGATCGCATGCGGACAGAGTTGCATAGCCTTTTTCATTGCCATTGCGCTGTGTATGCCGTATTTTCTGGCCTCATAACTACAGGCCGCTACTACACCCCTCTCGTTGTGCCCGCCTACAATAACTGGCTTGCCCCGTAATGTCTCATCTTTCAGCACCTCTACCGAAACAAAAAAACTATCAATATCAAAATGGGCAATATACCGTTGAGGCTGGTTCACTTTTTAATTTTCAGTATTGAAGTAAAAACAAAATTCGCAATTAGTAAATTATTGCCAATAATCAATGCATCTGCGCAGCACCGGCATTCATTAACCACAATTTTTATTGGTAAATTTCCAAAAGGCCATCGGGCAGCTCTACAAAAACCTGTTTCTTTTTCTGATCGATCTTTAGCAGGCTTTCTTCATGAATAGGTATTAATGCCTCGTTTCCGTTCAGCAATATTTTACAAAGCACCTGCATTGGCTGCTCGATCACTTCAATGATCTCTCCTAATTCTTTTCCCTCATTTATCATCATAAAACCCAGCAAACCTATTGGCGAAGATTTACCGACAAACTTCTCAAAATCATTTTTTAACAGCCACACATCTCGCCGGGTAAGTCTTTTAGCACTTTCCATCGTATTATAGCCTTCGAGTTTGATATATACTTCGGCGGCATTTTTTAGTTTGGTGCTCTCTATAAAAAAGGGAAGAAAGGTTCCTTTCCCTTCCTCAATAAACAGCATTTCAAGCCCTTTAAGGTCGGTTTTGGTACCAAGAGCATGTTCAAGTATAACCTCACCGGTTAGACCATGTGTTGCGGCAATTTTGCCGATATTGAAATAATCCTTCATTTAACAACTGGTTCGTTAAGTTTTATACATCGGTACGAATAAAAAAGTCCCCAACATTGTCAGGGACTTTAATTTTTTCATCGAAAAGTATCGGCTTTTATGCTTCGGCACTTTCACTGGCATTACCAGCTTCGGCGCTTTTTTCTACTCTTCTTACAACAGGCGGATTTCTCCTTGTTCTCTGAGCCCTGCGATTGTCTTCGCTGCGCTTTCTAATTTGCGCTTCGTGCTCAGTATGCCACACCTGGAATTTCTCCATGGCGGTAGCATCATCGAACAAGCCTAATTTAACACCACGTAACAAGTGTTTCAGGAACAAAACACCTTTAAAGGATAAAATCCTTCTTACGGTATCGGTTGGCTGTGCACCTTAGTGCAGCCAATCCAATGCTTTTTGGCGATCTAACTGTATTGTTGAAGGTACAGTTAATGGGTTGTAAGTTCCAATCTTTTGAATGAACTTACCATCTCTTGGTGCCCGGGCGTCTGCCACTACTATAAAGTAGAAGGGGCGTTTTTTACTGCCGTGTCTTTGCAGTCTCATTTTTACTGGCATCTTAAATAGAAATTTAAATGCGGTGAACTAATATTGGTTTTCAATTTGCAAATGTAGTGGCTAAACCCATATATTCCAAAGACGCCTTTGTTGTTTTAAATTTTTCAAACAATATTCATTTTAATAAAATTATTTTTAAGATTACCGTCGTTGAGATATTTATTTTTCAATACCAAAACGGCGTTATTTTGGTTTTTTAGGTTTTTACTTCAAACTTTACCTTCCCGGGTTCATTTCAGCGGTAAAAAAGAATTGCCGGGCCGGAGGCATTGTTTTTATGTCAGTTATTAAAAAAAATGATTTAATGCAAAAAAGTACAACCAGGGTTTTGATTTTATTTCTGGCCGGAATTGCAACCGGCATTCTAATTGTTTCCCAAATTTCGTTTCGCGATGGTATACCGGAAAAGAATGAAAATAAATCTGCCAAACCGATTTTTTACGCGCCCCAATTGCCCGTTAAAATGACTTTTGCCGGCGAAATGGTCCCCCTTGAAAAGCAAGAAATCAGGGAAATGTTTGACAGGGAATTGATTTATAACTTTTACAGCCAGGGGCACATGATTTACCTGCTCAAATTATGCAGGCGTTATTTTCCGGTAATCGAACCAATACTAAAACAACAAGGTTTACCAGATGATTTTAAATTTTTGTGTGTAGCGGAAAGCAATCTTCAGCCGTTAACGTCGCGTGTGGGTGCACAAGGTTATTGGCAGTTTATGAAAAACACAGCTCCGGCGTATAATCTTGAAGTAAGCAGCACCGTCGACGAACGGGATGACCTTGTTAAATCGACCGTGGCGGCTTGCAAATACCTAAAAAGTGCTTACAACAAATTTGGAAACTGGACCGCAGCGGCCGCTTCGTACAACTGCGGTATGGGCGGGTATAATTCGCAGGCAACTTTCCAAAAAACCAATAATTACTACGACCTTCAACTACCAACTGAGACCAATAAATACATTTTTAGAATATTGGCTTTAAAGCACATCTTATCCAATGCCGCCGATCTGGGATTTAGCTTAGACGAAAAGTCGTATTACACCACACCAAACCTTAAAAAAATTACTGTAACAAAAAGTATCGCTAACCTTTCCGATTGGGCAAGAGCGCAGGGATCGAATTACAAACTTTTAAAATGGTATAATCCATGGTTAAACGACCGGTCGCTTATTGTAAAACCCGGTAAACAATTCGAAATTATTTTACCGGAGTAACTGATCTATAAAATTAAAACAGCAAAGCCATGGGGGTGTTCTCCATGGCTTTGCTGTTTATGATGTAAAAACCAATTCCATCAACTTAGGGATTTCGTCATCCTCAACTTGTTTCAGAATCTCCTGAAAAGAATCACGGTAAATGCAGGGGATGCTGAAATAAATTCAGCATGACGGCTCGTTTTAAATAAATCCCACAGCTATTTAAGACATTGAGTAAGACCTTTATTTGCGCATTCCGGGCATTTTACCCATGCCCATTGGCATTTTATTCATCATCTTCATCATCTGCCTCATTTGTTCAAATTGTTTCATAAAGGCGTTCACGTCCGAAATTTCTTTACCACTTCCTTTAGCAATTCTGTTCTTTCTGCTGGGATTAATTTCATCGGGGTTACTTCTTTCAAATGGCGTCATACTTTTAATGATGGCCTCTATCCCCTTAAATGAATCATCGCTAATATCCACATCTTTTATGGCCTTGCCTACGCCAGGTATCATTCCCATCAGGTCTTTCAGATTACCCATTTTTTTAATTTGCTGTAACTGGTCTAAAAAATCCTGAAAATCAAACTGGTTTTTCCTTATCTTCTTTTCCAGCCTCTTTGCCTCCACCTCATCGTACTGCGCCTGTGCTTTTTCTACCAGGGTAGTAATATCGCCCATTCCTAAAATCCGCTGGGCCATCCTTTCGGGATAGAATACATCGAGCGTATCCAGTTTTTCGCCGCTACTTACAAATTTTATGGGCTTATCAACCGTATATTTAATCGACAGGGCAGCTCCTCCACGGGTATCGCCATCCAATTTGGTAAGCACTACGCCGCTAAAATCTAACCGGTCGTTAAATGCCTTGGCAGTATTCACCGCATCCTGGCCCGTCATACTATCCACCACAAACAAAATTTCGCCAGGGCTAACTGCGGCTTTTATTCCGGCAACTTCCGCCATCATTACTTCATCAATCGCCAAACGGCCTGCGGTATCTATGATGACAACATTTTTATTTTTTGCCTTTGCCTCCTTTATTGCGTTTTGTACGATCTCTACGGCGTTTTTATTCTCCCTTTCGCTGTAAACATCTACACCAATCTGACCTCCCAAAACCATTAACTGATCAATGGCCGCCGGGCGGTAAATATCGGCTGCAACCAAAAGAGGGCTTTTGCCTTTTTTTGTTTTAAGGTAATTTGCCAGTTTGCCGCTGAAAGTGGTTTTACCGCTACCCTGCAGGCCCGCGACTAAAATAATTGCCGGATTGCCCGAAATATTGAGCACACTCTCAGTACCGCCCATTAATTCTGTCAGCTCATCTTTTACAATCTTGGTCATCAACTGGCCTGGGCTAACCGCATTTATCACCTTACTACCAAGCGATAATTCTTTTACCTTATCAGTAAACTCTTTAGCTATCTTAAAATTAACATCGGCATCTACCAGGGCCCTGCGAATTTCTTTTAAGGTAGCCGCGATATTTAATTCGGTTATTTTGGCCTCACCTTTCAGGTTCTTAAACGCCGATTCGAGCCGGTCACTTAAACTTTCAAACATTTTTAAATCAAGTTTTTATAGCAAAATAACATTGTATATTTCAGCAAAGATGAATATTTGTTTGCAACCAAATTGGCCTGCAAAGGTCAACTTTCTTAATTGCCCAAAATAAAAAAAGTGAATACAACAAACGTCATATTCACTATTCAGTTACAAATATAGTTGCAGGCTAGGTTACAATCATTAATTTATAAAATTTTGGTTAAAATCAAAATTTCGGGTTACTTAACCAAGATACACTTTAAGCTGTCTACACCTTGAAGTAGTTCTTAACTTGTTAATGGCTTTGTCTTTAATTTGCCGTACTCTTTCGCGTGTTAGACTGTAACGTTCACCAATGTCTTCCAGGCTAAGCGGATGATCCACGCCTATGCCATAAAAAAAACACAATACATCTTTCTGCCGCTCGGTCAGGGTTCTTAGAGACCGCTCAATTTCAAGCTGAAGCGACTCGTAATGATCGAGCCTTTCGTCGGTCTTACTGGCGTTGGTATTGATTAACACATCCATCAGCGTGTTTTCTTCGCCGTCTGAAAGGGGGCAATCCATACTTAAATGCCGGCTAGCCATACCTAGTGTAGAAGTTATTTCTTCAACACTTAAATCCAGCAGATCTGCCAGTTCTTCTGCTGTAGGTTCGCGTTCCAATTCCTGCTCCAATTGTTGGAAAGCTTTACTGATACGGTTGGTTAAGCCCACTTTATTTAGGGGCAATCGTACAATTCGGCTTTGTTCGGCCAATGCCTGTAAAATACTTTGCCGTATCCACCATACGGCATAAGAAATGAATTTAAATCCCCTGGTTTCATCAAAACGCTGGGCAGCCTTGATAAGGCCGAGATTTCCTTCGTTGATTAAATCAGGCAAGGTTAACCCCTGGTTCTGATACTGTTTAGCCACAGAAACAACAAATCGCAGGTTCGCTTTGGTTAGGCGGTCTAAAGCTTTTTGATCGCCCAATCTGATTTTTACAGCCAGTCGAACTTCTTCTTCCGGTGAAATCAGGTCTACTTTACCGATCTCCTGCAGATACTTTTCCAGGCTTTGAGATTCACGATTAGTGATTGATTTCGTGATCTTGAGTTGACGCATACTCATAAATGCTGGTTTTAGTGATGATTTTGGGATGATTGTTAGGGTTTCATCATTGGGGGTGGTGTTTCTTCAAAGATCTGCACTAATCAAACTCAAATTAAGATATCCCTCAATACAACCCAAATAAACTTATTAAATAATTCCAATGTTTAACCAACAACAAATCACACCTCTTAAAAGCTTTAAACCTAATGATTTCGCCCTTATTTATGCGCCTGGAAACTGCATTCAACAGACCTGAAATAAAAAATTATTTTGACACAATTAATATTTTTATATTATTGCAAACCTTGAGGTAAGAAAAAGATCAGTATGAGTAAAAAACAATTGTTCACGTTGGAGTATCCGGTTAGATGTTCGCCAGGCATATTATATGAGTTTTTGTCTACTCCAGCCGGGTTAGGCGAATGGTTTGCTGACAAAGTGGATGAAAGCAAAGAGCACGTATTTAGCTTCAGTTGGAATAATTACACTGAAAAAGCTCAACTTGTTGATAAGCAGGATGATAAATTTATTCGTTATCATTGGACCCATAGTCCAAAAGAGGAATATTTTGAATTTCAGATTGAAAAATCGGAAGTTACCAATCAAACTATTTTGATAGTAAGAGATTTTGCCGAGAAAAAGGAAATAGCCGACCAAAGCCAATTGTGGGAGTCGCAGCTCAAGGAGCTTTTTCACCGGATAGGGAGCTAAGGCTAAACCAGTTGGCAATTTGACAAAAATTTTCTAAAAAGAATTCGTGAATGTTATTCCACTCATTGAGTGGAATTTTTTTTGCCAGTTTTATAAAAGGCAAAGAATGTTTAAATTGGCCAATGTTGTTTAACAAAACATAGTTGTCGTCAGAAAAGTGATGTTGCCATTCATCTTGGTTAACACCAATATACCACCCATTAAAGATGCCCTTATTGATTTCGGAAGCAATAGTTTTTTCGAAGAGCGTTTTATATACACCGGCAAGGTGTAAATGAATGCTGAAACTATGCCCCCACCAGAACAGCGTTCGGACAGCAAATTTGTTCTCTTTGGTAAAAATGCGTGGATAATCTAAGATAACATATGGAAGGTCAAGGTATTTCTCCCCTTTGGAGATTTTTGGGCCATGCTCAAGATATTCGGAAGGAAAGAAGTTTTCCGCACATTTTTTATATTCCTCGCTCAGCTGCGAAAACAGGTCAACAACCTTTTTTATAATGTTGTTTTTTGCATATAGCATTCCGGCATTTTGCACAAGGCCCAATTCGTAGCCGTCAAGTATAGGTACTATCAATATTCAAATGTTTAAAACGATGGATAAATATACTTAGGACTACCCTTTTTCGAACTTTATCATTTAATTCTTTAGTGAACGAAATTCAATTAACACTATTCGGCAAAGGATTAAAACAGGTGTAACAAATTGCTTTGACTTAATCGTTTACATTTGCAAAAACCGGTAAAACAACCTACGTGTGATCAAAAAATTGGATTCCCTGATAATCAAAGCCTTTATCGGACCCTTTCTGGCTACCTTTCTTATTACGTTGTTTGTATTGGTAATGCAGTTTTTTTGGCTATATATTGATGATCTTGTAGGCAAGGGCTTAGATTTTTTTACATTGGCAAAATTAACCGGTTATGTGGCAGCATTTAATGTGCCGCTGGCCTTACCGCTTGCTTTATTACTTTCTTCGATAATGACGTTTGGTAACCTGGGCGAAAGTTTTGAACTCGTTGCTATAAAATCAGCCGGCATACCATTGCTCAGGTTTATGCAGCCATTATTTTTTGTAACCATCTTTATTGCAGGAATTGCTTTTCTGTTTGCAAACAATATTATACCGGTCGTTAACCTTAAGTTGAATACACTTAAATACGACATCATTGTATCAAAACCTGCATTCGACATAAAAGAAGGCGTATTCTATAATAAAATTGATGGCTACATTATAAAAATTGGGAATAAATCTAAAGATGGCAGCGAAATAAGAAATGTGATCATCTACGAAAAAAACTATGGCCTGCAAGACTATACGCTGATAGCCGAAAGTGGAATTATGAGCGTTTCTTCTGATAAAAGATCGCTTGAATTTGATCTAAAAAACGGCTGGCGATATGAGGAAAAAGGCAACAGGTACACTACCAATACTGAATTAATACGATTGGGTTTTAAAGAATACAAGAAAAGCATGGACCTCAGTAGTTTTAAAATGAACAAGACCGCCGACAGCGCCTTCAAGGATAATTATAAAATGCTAAGCGTTCGGCAATTAAATAAAGCGATCGATTCAATTGAGGATACCCGCACCTATTTTCAAAAAAAATCGAAAGTGGACCTGAACTCCTATATGGCTTTTACGCGGTATGCCGACTCCTCGTGGTTAAAAATTGACAAGTCTAAATTAAAAGCGGTTAAAAATTTTAATGCCCTGATACCCGACTCAGCCAAATCAGACGTTTTTGATAAAAGTGTTTCTGTCTTAAATTCGGTGCAGCCGGGTGTAAATCTTTTAAAAGAAGAATATGAAATGCGGAACAAAGACCTTCGTTACCACCTGATTGAATGGCATAGAAAGTTTACCCTTTCTATCGCCTGCCTGGTATTGTTTTTAATAGGCGCCCCGCTTGGTTCTATTATACGCAAAGGCGGATTGGGTACACCGCTGGTTTTCGCAGTAATATTTTTTGTTATATTCCACCTGTTTAACACGTTTGGCGAAAAGTTTGTAAAATCCGATGAAATGACGCCGTTTGCAGGCATGTGGCTTTCAACAGCGGTGCTTATACCCATTGGGCTGTTCCTTACATACAAAGCCATGCGAGACTCCACCTTATTCAACCAGGAATATTATTATCGTTCGATCAAAAAATTTAAGGCGTACATCCAGACATTCACGAATAAAAAAGGCGTCGATTATACTTCAGAAACGGACTAAGTAGCAAAAGTATCATTAAGCAACACTTCATTATTCAATTAAAAAAAGAAACAGTCTTTTGCAAACAGCCCGTTATAATTTGCGTGTGCAAAAATGGATCACCGGGTTGTCGGTGGTTTTGTTTTTTGCAAAGTTTGCGGCCTACTATTATACCAATTCGCTGGCCATATTGTCTGATGCGCTTGAAAGCATCGTGAATGTTTTGGCGGGTATCATTGGATTATACAGTTTATACGTTGCCGCAAAACCCAGCGATGAAGACCATCCCTATGGACATGGTAAAGCTGAGTTTGTTTCAGCCGCTGCCGAAGGCGGGTTAATCGTTGCCGCAGGTATGCTGATCGTTTATGAAACGGTTGCCAACTTCATCCACCAAAAACCTATCACCTATATAGATACCGGTATTTACCTGGTAACTCTTACAGCTGTTATTAATTATGCCGCAGGCTTTATATGTATCAGGGTTGGTAAAAAAAACAAATCGCTTGCCTTACAAGCCAGCGGAAAACATTTGCAAACAGACACCTGGTCTACCCTTGCAGTAGTAATTGGCCTGGTAATAATTAGTTTGACAAACATTTTGTGGATAGATAAGATCATTGCGCTTATAATGAGCGTTTTTATTACCTGGAGCGGATACCAGATTATTAGAAAATCGCTGGCAGGTATTATGGATGAACAGGATATGGAATTACTGCAGCGAATGGTAAGGCTGCTAAACAGTCACAGAAGAGTTACATGGATTGATCTGCATAACCTGCGGGTCATAAAATATGGAAGACAGTTACACATAGATTGTCACCTTACAGTGCCCTGGTATTTTAATGTAAACCAGGCACATTTTGAAGTAGAAAGTTTGATTAGGCTAATAAGAGATAACATTGACGACGACATTGAATTTTTTGTACATACTGATGGATGCCTTCCATTTAGCTGCAGTTTGTGTGAGCATCTTTCCTGTACAGTTCGTCAAAAATCTTTTGAACATACAGTTGAATGGACGTTAGATAATCTGCTAACGAATAAGAAACACCGCTTAAAAAGGGACGTGCTATAATTGGCTCAGCCTCCGCAATTTCGTTCCGCCCAAAGGGCAAAAGTAAAATCTCGAAGGCTGATGGATAGCTGGCTGCAATCGTGACACGAAAATAAGGACTAAGAAATAATAGAAAGCTATTTAATGTTAATATTTCGTGACATTCTCTATTTAATACTGTAGGCAGTCAATATTATGGTTTGATCAATAGCGGCCTGGCCGGGAACATTTACTTTAACAGCATTTTCTATAAGGCCAATTCCTTCGGCATAATAAAAATCGCCACCGCCAATTGCTCCCAAACTGGCAATTGATATATCCAGCCGTACATGTGTAACATTACTGAATGCTTTACCGCTGACCGTACGTGTAATGCCCTTGTCTTTAACTGTATAGTTAAGGTTAGCAGTAATGGGGATGGGAAAGCCAGTTATATTAAAAGTTTGCGAAGCCATCCATATACCATTTACCGGCTGGTCAGCTTTTAAATATAATTCTTCCAAAGCGCCTATATTCAATTCGGCTAACGAACCAAACCGATAATAATTATTGCCGTCTTTTCTTAGGTAATTGTTGCCCCCTGATGAGTTGTTGAGCACCCGGTATGTACTACCATTGGCAACCGTATCGCGGCTGGTAGCGGTTAAGGTAAACGAGCTTCCGGGTGTATTTAAATAGGTCCATGTGCTATTAGCGGTAAGTGGGCTATAATTTGATGCCGATGCAAAACCCGGCGAATTGTCGTTATTTTTTGAACAATTGATAAAAAGCATGGTGGACAGGCAAACCATAGCAGCTGCACTTATTTTTCTCAAGATCATCATGATGTTTTTTTAATAAAAATCGGATTTTGAATTTGGTTCACTTTCTTTTCTTAAAACCTGAACTTGCCCTCAAAGATAATTTTACTAAGCCACCCGTGTCGAAAAAACCCAAATGTTAAACACCGATAAACAATTTGTCAAATAAACCAACCAGCACTATCTCATCGCTAATACTAAGTATATTCGTCCTCTTTAATACATTTATCCACTATAAATTTTTTCATCATGCAGGCATGGAAAGACTTTCAGGCAGAAAATAAAGACCGGTTTTTAAACGAACTTTTAGACTTGTTGCGCATACCCAGTATAAGTGCACGAAGTGAACATAAACAAGATATGATTACCTGCGCCAATGCTGTAAAAGAAAGATTACTGGAAGCAGGAGCCGATAAGGCCGAATTGTTTGAAACAGCAGGGCACCCGATCGTATTTGCAGAAAAAATTACCGATGCCTCAAAACCAACCGTTTTGGTTTATGGGCATTACGATGTGCAGCCGCCCGATCCATTAAACCTTTGGCATAGCGGCCCCTTTGATCCGGTGATTAAAGAAGGTAAGATTTATGCACGTGGCGCCTGCGACGATAAAGGACAGTTTTACATGCATGTTAAAGCCCTTGAAACGCTGGTGCAAACTAACTCGTTACCAACCAATATAAAATTTTTGATTGAAGGCGAAGAAGAAGTGGGCAGTAACAACCTGGGCACTTTTGTAAAGGCCAATAAAGAAATGCTAAAGGCCGATGTGATCTTAATCAGCGACACCGCAATGATCAGCCTCGACACCCCCAGTATTGACGTGGGCGTTCGTGGCCTTACTTATATTGAGGTTGAGGTAACAGGGCCAACCCGCGACCTGCATAGCGGTGTGTATGGCGGTGCAGTTGCTAATCCCATTACCATACTGGCACAAATGATCGCCAGAATGCACGATGAAAATAACCACATAACCATCCCCGGATTTTACGATGATGTGTTGAATGCCACTGATGAGGAACGTAAGCAAATGGCCAAATCGCCCTACGATGAAAAAGAGTATATGGACGACCTGGGTGTAAAGGAGTTGTGGGGCGAAAAAGGTTATACTACCAACGAGCGTACCGGCATTCGCCCCACGCTTGAAGTAAACGGCATTTGGGGCGGCTATACCGGCGAAGGGGCAAAAACAGTTTTGCCATCTCAGGCTTTTGCCAAAATAAGCTGCCGCCTGGTACCTAACCAAACCACCGAAAAGATCACAGAATTGCTGATTAAGCATATTGAAAAAATAGCACCAGCGAGTGTAACCGTTAAGGCGACCATTCACCATGGCGGCGACCCTTATCTTACTCCTGTAGACAGTATGGAATACCAGGCAGCCGCAAAAGCTATTGAAGCAACTTTTGGCAAACAACCCATACCTGTGCGCGGCGGCGGCAGCATTCCCATTACCGCTTTATTTGAAAGTGAGCTGGGATTAAAAACCGTATTCCTTGGTTTTGGACTGGACAGCGATAACCTGCACAGCCCCAACGAAAAATTTAATATCGACAACTTTTATAAAGGCATTGAAACAATCCCCTATTTCCACAAATATTTTGCGGAGATGAAGGCTGCGGAAAATGCTTAGAATTTTAATAAATATTTTATATCATCCCAATGTAACTGCCGGGATTTTTTTTAATGTCAGCATTTGTTGTTTGAGAAATATAGTTGCGACGCTCCGTTGAAACGGTGTCGGCTGGCGGAGCTTACCAGGAATTTGTCATAAAATACACCCGGGGATTGAATTACTAATCGAGCCGCCATGTCGAATGTATTCTAGGCTTTACATTACGTGTTAGCCCGGGAGCGCAAAGAAAAACCTCTCTTCTTCTCTGTGTGGCTTTCCACCGGTTGTTCTTTGTGGTTAAGATATAAAAATTCAATGTATACAAAGATTTCAAAGCTGAAGGGGAAATAAACTGGCAGCATACTAAGGTAAAAAAGTACTTTACATGTATGAAAGGATTTCTGTCTTTTAAGCATTTTAAAGGAGACCCGGAGCCGATGTTCTGGTTCCTGAAGATCTGAAGGAAACGATAGACAGAGCAGAAAAACTAACGAATGAACAATTTACCAAAGAAGCCAAAACACTTGCTTCCAGCCATGCATCCGGGGTGCTGGGTGCTATAAAAATTTTGCCAAAGGTCCTAAGAAATGTGAAATGGCTAACACCCAGGCGATACCTTCAAACGCCCACTTGTTTTCAAAGCGCAGCAGTTGTATTCCTATACTTTTTAAATAATTTTCTTTAATACGATCTTTCTCAATGCCCGGTTCCCAAAAATGATCTTCACCTTACAGTTCAATCACTAACTTTTAAGATGGGCAGTAGATGAATGCTATAAAATTTCCGAGGCTATGTTGACGACGAAATTTGCGGTTTTGCATTTGGCTCTTTTGAAGATTTGTCCCGAGGGTGGCCTCTGCGGAGGTGCTGTGGTTACGGAGCTGTTTGCCGGGAGGTTTTAATTCGGGTATGTTGTTAAAGACGACATTTTCATGTGCTGCAGTTTAACCACCGCTGAATGTTTTTGTAACAAGTTATAAAAACATTCTGTCCCCTCCTTGAAAAAGAGGGGAAACTTTTGCAAGGCAGGTTTACTCGCTGGTAAAAGTTCAATTTTTAGGCCCATTTATGAATTACAGGTGATATCAATTTCCATATGATTTTGGGCTTACGCGTACAGAAAAAGCCAGGCATTTTGGAATGCCTGGCTTTTTCTGTACTATAAATATGTTTCTAAATGTTACCTATAAAAATAAAGGATTGTTGTTTGCGGCTTCGGCCTGCTTCTCTTGAATAGTTACGATTATTTTACAGCTTTCTGGTGTACTCACTCAGTCTAATAATTTTTCCGTCTTTCATCTGAAAATCATTAATAATGGCTGCTGAATCTTTTACTCCATTCCTAGTTTCCCAATGCTGCGTGTACCAAACGGTTACCCATTCTTCAGCTTTATCTTTTGAAACAACTGATTCCCAATCGGTCATTTTAATATCCACACTTTTAAAACCGTTCCATGCATTGCCTAACATTGCTTTTGCACTATCATTCGACATTTTATTATTAAGCCCGTCGAATTCCATGTGTACAGAATCTCCAAAATATTTGAGTGATTCATCTATCTTTCCTTCTTCCCATGCTTTCAACGAACTTAAGGCGGTCATTGTGTTGGATGAACTCCCCATCTCCCAATAATCAGGATGGTCAATTGTGTAAGGATAGTTCATCGAAGCAGCCGATGTATCTTTGGCGGCGTCCGTTGCGTTTGTTTGCCCGGAGTTACACGACAAAACAATTCCCGCAAAAATAAACAGTGTCAATTTTTTCATAATCAAATTTAAAAGGTGAATTAAAAAAGGAAGATAAAACACCGGTATGGCGTTTCTTCAGATCAAGATAACATCATTTTATTAGAAGTTAAAATCTAAAAAATATAGTATCCTCTTTTATTATTACTTATCGGGCTCTTGCTCATGGCACCCGGCCATTCGTTTTCATAACAACTCTGCTTTACTATTTAACCTGTGCGGGTCCTGCTGGGTTTCTTATTTACAAAACCAACGAGCGACGGTCAGAGAACATGGCATTTATAAAACATTTCAGAAGTGGTTACATACTTTATTAATGTACGAATGTACATGTTTTCCTGTATCTGTGCCACTACTTCACGATCATCTATGTTAAGCATATGCTTGATGATGACAGCACCAATAACCATACGGGCACTAAGAGAAGGTGCACCAAAATCGTTGTTCATCTTTCTATAGTAAATATTAGCCAGCTTATCCCAGGGAATGGAGTGGGCTAACTTTACCCAACGATTATCTTTATCCAAATGCTGCGAAAATGGTGTTTCAAAACCTTGGAGAGTAAGTTGCACCTGTGGAGTATAACGGATCATAATGTGCAAGGGTTTTATATACTTAGGACAATTATCCTTGCACTTTTGATTCATTTATTACAAATAAAGTTATTGACGGTTGTGGATTACAGCGTTATTCAGCAGACCCTAATTAATAAGTAGCCCTGCCGCCTGAAATATCAAAAACAAAACCTGTATTAAAGCTTGCTTCCTTCGATACGATCCAGGCTGAAAGAGAAGCGACTTCTTCAACAGTTCCGAGACGGTTCATGGGTATTTTAGCGGTCATGTAAGCCAATTGTTCAGGGGCAGTATTTTCATTCATGGCAGTTTTAATAACAGCAGGTGCAAGCCCGTTTACTGTTATCCCGGTTTGCGCATATTCTTTACCAATACCTTTAACAAGGCCTATGACACCTGCTTTCATGGAAGAATATCCAGCCATGAAAGGGTTGCCTTCTTTCCCTGCAATTGATGCAATCAATAGTATCCGTCCATAGTTTTTCGCCTCCATTATTTTAATAGCATACTTCGTCATTAGAAATGCACCCCTAAGATTTATCGAATAAATCTTATCATATTCTTCCACAGGGTAATCAGTAATTTTTGTACTGGTGGGACCAATAATACCGGCAGAATTAACCATAATGTCAATTTTGCCGAAAGTTGAATTCACAAATCCAATGGCTCGTTCTACCTCTTGTTCTGAAGATATATCTACCTTATAACCCTCTGCTGTATAGCCTTTATCCTGGAATGTTTTCAGTGCTTTTGTCAAAAGTGTTTGATTGATATCGAACAAAACAACGCTTCCTCCTTCTAAAGCAATGCGCTCTGCAATGCCAAATCCTAATCCATCAGCACCACCTGAAATTACGGCAACCTGGTTTTCAAATCTTTTCATTCGAATTCATTAAAGCGTTTTAGAAAATTTATATTTTACGAGGGATCGAACTGTTTCACTGCTAGCCACTTTTGTTGCGTCCTCTCTTGCACAATTATGCAATGTCCTAATTTCTATTATGCAGCTAGCTCTAAATCATAATTTAACCTCTTCCTATATAAGGCATCTTATTGGCCATAATTGTCAGAAATGGAATATTGGTGTCGGGTGGTAAGCTGGCCATATATGCTACAGCGCGGCCCACCTCCTCCACCTTCATAGTAGGTTCAATTTTCCGGGAGCCATCAGCCTGAAATACGCCTTCTTCAATTTTTTTAGTCATTTCACTGCTGGCATTTCCGATATCTATTTGCCCACAAGCGATATTAAATGCACGGCCATCCAATGAGATAGACCTGGTTAAACCTGTTACAGCATGTTTGCTCGCCGTATAGGGTGCAGAATTGGGGCGGGGTACATGGGCAGATAGGGAACCATTGTTTATGATACGCCCACCTTGTGGGTCCTGATGTTTCATAATTTTAAATGCCTCCTGCGTACATAAAAAAGC
This sequence comes from Chitinophagales bacterium, assembly GCA_038204535.1. Classification (GTDB taxonomy): domain Bacteria; phylum Bacteroidota; class Bacteroidia; order Chitinophagales; family Chitinophagaceae; genus Segetibacter. Next base: position 26,320 of record JBBRCW010000003.1, read on the forward strand.
GCCGGTCAAATTAGTATTAATTACCCTTTGCCAGTCCTGCAGAGTCAGCTCTTCAATTGGTTTTGCGGGAGCATTTATGCCTGCATTATTGAAAAGCAAATCCAGGCGGCCAAAGGTTTTTGTTGTTTGGCTAAAAAGATGTTGCACACTTTCAGGAATGCTAATATCTGTAGGGACAACCAGCGTGCGATTAACATCACATGCATTAGCCGTTTCAATAAGTTGCATTTCCCGCCTGCCGGCAAGAACAATGGACCATCCATCATTGAAGAGCGCGATTGCCACTGCTCTTCCAATGCCCGAACCTGCACCGGTTACTATTGCAATTTTATTGGTTTGACTCATCCTTCAATGTTGATTTTATATTTTCTATACCTTCCTCTGCTATATACGATCGTATAATTTCTTCCACGGATGAATCGCTAACAAAACCAAGTTCTTTAGCTCTTACCGTATCAAAATATGGCGGCCATGTAAGTACTATACTCTCCAGAAATTCATCCGGTTCATAAGTTATCAGGTTGGTTATCTCAGTACCAGTAATTTGCTCCAGACTATTTATCATCTCCCTAACGGAAACAGTCAAGCCGGGAAGGTTGATAACTCTGTCGTCTCCGAGTAGTTTTTCATCAATATTGGCTGCGTGAATAAAGTTTTTTATGACGTGTTTTGGAGATAATATCCAACAGAGTGTTTCCGGAGGTACCGGATAAGAAGCTTTTTTTCCTTGTAAGGGTTCACGTATGATCGAACTTACAAAGGATGAGGTTGCCGCGTTTGGTTTTCCTGGCCGGATAGCAATGGTAGGCAACCTTAAACTTCGCCCATCTACGAAACCTCTCCGGCTATAATCATTCAACAGCAGTTCTACCATTGCTTTCTGCGTACCATATGAGCTGCGTGGCTTTGGCGCAGTTTCGTCAGTTATTACCCTGGAAACATCGCCTCCAAATACTGCGCAGGAACTGGCAAAAACAATGTGGGGATGAATAGCAAGCTTTCTGCATAATTCTAAAATCTGTAACGAAGCATGGAAATTTATTTTCATGCCCAACTCAAGATTTTTTTCCGCTTCTCCACTCACAATAGCTGCAAGATGGAATATCACGTCGGGCTGCTGCTGCAGAATATTTGTAATGGTCGCTTCATCACTGAAATCTGCCTGGATGTATTCAACTCTTGAGTCATGAAGTCTATCTTCAAATGCAATATCCACCATGGTTAACCGAACAATTTCGCCGTGGGCAAGGCCTCCATTTTGTATGAGTTCTTTTGCCAGTCTTCTACCTAAAAACCCGCCACCGCCTAAAATAAGTATCCGCATATTATTAAGTTATTATTATAAAATTAGTGATCACCTGGTGCAGAATATAAAAAAATATCAAACCAGAGGCAATATCCATGACAACAACATAACCAGAATAAGTCCCACCAAAGCTATTATTGCGAGTAGGAATGTCCAGGTCTGCAGGCCTTCTTTCTCAGAAAAACCACTCATACGTGTTACCACCCAAAAGCCACTGTCATTCATCCACGATATAAACATAGAGCCAAATCCAATAGATAGAAAAATATAAACAGGATGATATGGAAGATCGAAATCAGGTCCTATTAATGCTGCCATAATTGCTCCGGAAGTAATCATAGAGACTGTACCAGAACCTTGAGCAGTTTTCATAACGGCAGCAATTATCCAGGCAAGGAGTATAAAGTGCACATTAAAATTTTGGGTAGTAACACTGATTGCCTTTCCAATGCCACTATGTTGTATCATGGCACCATACGCACCACCGGCGCTGGTGATCAGAATGATGACACCGCCTATCTCCAGTGGCTTGGCAATCGCTACCCATAAGTCTTTTGATGCAAGTTTTTGAGCCTTTGCCCAAATAAAAAGTGCCAGAAAAGCACCTGTACCCATAGCAATATTTTTATTCCCCTGAAAAGCAATCCAACCCGGAAGGTCACCATTAATTGCCTGTACAATTGATGCAAAGCTGATCATAATAAGCGGAACGACAATAGGCAGCACTGAAAGCACCAGGGAAGGCGGATTTGAAATGGATGTTACTTGCTCGTTTGCGATCCTAACCGGGATGTCTTGCTTTTTATTGAGCCATTTTGCTACAGCAAGCACAACGGTAGCCGGGATAATTCCTGCTCCAATTCCAGCTAAAATAGCAATACCCAAATCAATTCCGAGTGTTTCGGCCAAAATAAGAGGTCCGGGTGTGGGAGGAACAATACTGTGGGAGATGACTCCTCCACCACCAATGGCAACAACATACAGTACGAAATCCCTACCTGTTTTACGTGCAAGGGTGATTGCCAGAGGTATCAATAAGAAAAATACAGTATCAAAAAAAACAGGTATTGATAGTACAAATCCACTGATGAGAAGGGCAATTGCCGCTCGCTTTTCTCCAAGCGTTTTGAGCAGTTGGTTTACGATCTGTTCTGCTGCTCCACTTTCCATCATTGCCGTACCTATCACAGCCGCCAAAGCAATGACCCATGCAATTTTGCCGGCCATAATTCCAAACTCGGCCATAGGCAATTCTATTACTGTCACCAGCGGATTTTGACCGGGTACTGGCGGTAATGCCGGCGAAAGTAACCCAACAAATATGGCAGATAACATAAGGGCAACAAAGGGATGAAAACGCCATCTGGTAATCAAGGTCACCACCATTGCCACACTCAGAAAAAGCACTACAAAGGGCCAATAATCAGAATTAATAAATGCTCCCATAAAAAAAAGAATTAACAAAAAGTAACTATCAAGATGATATTCCCTAACCCATTTTTAAATTATAAAACAATACTTCGTTAGGGAATAGCGAACACTTGCCAGCGTTCTGCTTTCATATTGCCTTCTTTAACATTCCATCGTTCAGTTTTTGTATAACAGCCTGCTCTTTTTCCACTGATAGTCAACTTTGCATAGTTAGGCATTTTTCCAGTTTTATTAGCTTTTGCTCTGTTTATCCAGAATGACACGAAATGGGTGTGGTTCATATGATTAAATAAAGTTTTGGCAGGTACCCGAATGCAGCGTTAGCCGCCACGCAGAATATATTTCAGCATCTCGCTGAAATTTTATTTTGAAATCCACGGGCTTTTGAAAAAAGTTTACAGTAACGCCCCATAAACGACATTGAACGATCAAAGACAACCTGTAATCACAAACAATTTCAAAACTAAAAAAATGTAATTGGTGGAGCAACTGCCCTGTTTTATTTTTGCGCACCTGCAACATTATGAATATTACCATTGGAAATGAACCGGCAGCAGCCACAAAAAAAATAGCCGAAGGCACTGTCTTCGCTATTCTGCTGAATATCAGTTTTTGCCATCTGTTGAACGACACCATTCAGTCGCTCATTCCCTCTATTTACCCAATAGTAAAAGAACGTTTTAGTTTGAGTTTCGCACAGATTGGCCTTATAACGCTTACTTTTCAAATGGCGGCTTCCATCTTACAGCCGTTCGTAGGTTTTTTTACCGATAAACGGCCGCAGCCCTATTCATTGGCTATTGGCATGGGTTCGTCTTTAACAGGGCTGGTGGTACTTGCTCTGGCCAATACCTTTGGCCATGTGTTGTTTGCGGTTGGGTTAATTGGCGTTGGTTCTTCCATTTTTCACCCCGAAGCAAGTAAGGTAGCCTATATGGCAGGTGGCATGCGCCGTGGGCTGGCACAATCCATCTTTCAGGTGGGCGGCAATGCGGGCAGTTCTATCGGGCCTTTGCTTGCAGCCCTCATCATAGTGCCCTATGGACAAACGAATATTTTGTGGTTTAGCTTATTGGCGCTCATTGCTATAATTGTGCTGATATCGGTTGGAAAATGGTACAAGGCCAATCTCGATAAACTAAAAAAGAAAGAGGCGGTAAAAAATGTAAAAACTGGCACCCCCCTTTCGCGGCGCACGGTGGCCGTGTCGGTGGGTATTCTACTGGTGCTTATCTTCTCAAAATACTTTTACCTGGCCAGCATGACCAGTTATTATACTTTTTACCTGATTGATAAATTTCATTTATCCGTTCAAAGTTCGCAATTCCACCTTTTCATCTTCTTATTTGCCGTAGCGGCAGGCACCTTACTAGGCGGTCCGCTGGGTGACCGATTTGGCCGTAAATATGTCATCTGGTTTTCTATTTTAGGCGCCGCGCCCTTTACGCTCCTATTGCCGCATGCCAACCTGTTATGGACAAGTGTATTGACCGTGTTTATAGGCGTAATTATCGCCAGTGCATTTTCGGCCATATTGGTGTATGCGCAGGAATTATTGCCAGGTAAAGTGGGTACGGTTTCCGGCTTATTTTTCGGCTTTGCTTTTGGCATGGGAGGCATCGGCTCCGCGGTGCTGGGAATTTTGGCCGATCATACCAGCATCAATTATGTATATCAGTTGTGTGCCTTTTTACCATTAATTGGTTTGATAACAGGCTTTTTGCCCAATATCGGAGAGCATAGTCACAGGCCAAAGTAAGAATAGCTTTCTTTTTACCCGCGCCAACAGGACAGTGTAGCAAAAAAGGGAGAACCATTAAGGTGATAGAAAAACAATTAGTTTTAACCTCTAAAAAATACGCTTTAATCCAGGTGGGCCGCTTTCACCGGAATAAACAAAAAGACTTGGATACAATTTTTTAGCTTTATAAATTTGCTGCTGTATTGGTTTTGAAGTATTATAAGCAAGGTATGAGTTTGGGTAATCGTCTCGCAGGAGCACGAAAATGCAAACCCCGCTGCAATCGTAAAAAGCAGCTTGTTGTAAATTAAAATATTTAATTATGAAAGACATTGTTATTTCCATACCTGATAAAGAATATACTTTTTTTATGAAGCTGGTCAAAAGTCTTGATTTTGTAACCGTAAAGGAACCCGGAGACAAGCCACCTACCAAAGAGGAGTTTTTAAATGGATTGCAGCAGGCCGTTCAGGAAGTAAACGATATTAAAGCCGGTAAAAAGAAAGGCCAACCCCTTAAAGATTTTTTGAGTGAGTTATAATGTTATCCTCATTGAGAACTTCAAAAAGGAATCAAAGCGGCTGATTAAGAAATTCCCATCACTGAAGCAGGAATTAAAGACTTTAAATGATACCCTTGAAGTTAACCCTGCCATTGGGACCTCCCTGGCTAAGGGTTGTTATAAAATACGGCTGGCCATCGCTTCTAAAGGAAAAGGAAAAAGTGGCGGAGCAAGGGTAATAACCCATTTTTATGTAGAAGGAAAAACCGTTTTCCTTCTCTCTATTTATGATAAAAGCGAAAGGGAAGATATAGACGATCAGGAAATAGAAAGACTGCTAATAGGTTTAGATATAGGCAAAGGTTAGCTGCTGATTTTTCTCTGCTATTTCCATTTTTTACATTGTTAAAAAGATTTTTAAAATCATCTCCTACATATCTGCGTTAAGACCATAAAATAGACCGTATGAAAACAAACATTTATCATTTTAAGCCTACCTATCTTTTGTCTAAATTTGCTTCAAATAGCATTTTAGTATGGGAAAGACTATAGATTTGCTGTTTGGCGAACGCCTGACACAGATAAGAAAAAGAAAAAACGGTCTCAGGCAGAAGTTGGAAAGCTGATGGTGATTGATGGTGATGCTTAAGGCAGTTATGAACGCAACCTGGTAAAACAATCTAGTGAAATAGGCGTTAAAATTGCATATGTCTTTAAAGTATCGCCGGATTACGATTTGGCAAAACAGATTAAGAATTAGATGACGACACATTAAAACGGATTAAAAAGATTTCCAGGCTGTCAGATAAAAACAAAGAAGTGGTTTACACTTTCCCGGATTCATTCCTTGTTGCTAACAAACTGCAGGGGCTTTTAAAAACAACCCAATAATTTACACTATGAAAATATTATTAGACATACCAGATAGCAAAGCTTCCTCTTTATTGGATGTGTTAAGAAGTATCTCTTATGTTAAAGCCAAACCGCTTACCGATGCTAAAGCCTTGCTGATGGAAGAGATTAAAGAAGCGGTTGAAGAAATGAAACTTATTAAAGCCGGCAAAAAGAAAGCCCGTAACGCTGAAGATTTTTTGAATGAGCTATAGTGTACAATCCATCGCAGTATTTGAGAAGCAGGTTAAAAGACTGATTAAGAAATATACTTCACTGAAAAAAGAGCTTTTGGAACTGGTGCAGGAACTTAAACAAAATCCTGAACAGGGTACCCCCATAGGACAAAGCTGTTATAAAATCCGCATTGCCATTGCTTCCAAAGGTAAGGGTAAAAGCGGAGGAGCAAGGGTCATCACTAATTTTGTTATTACTGACGGCACTGTTTACCTGCTCTCCATCTATCACAAATCCGAAAAAGAAAATCTTACAGATAAAGAACTGAATGAACTACTAAAATACATCCCTGCTTAAAAAAAAACCGCCGGTTTTTATACCAGCGGCTTTAATTGCATAGCTTATTACTACAATGCAAACAGCACTATTTTTACCGGACACAGTCCTGCAACCATTTTAGATTTAAGTGCCCTGCGGAACACTTAAACCAGCGTGGGCCTTTTTTACCATTAATTGGTTTGATAACAGGCTTTTTGCCCAATATTGGTGAGCATAGTCATAGGCCAAAGTAAGAATAGCATTCTATATTTTTTGGATAACCATCAACAGGGGATTGAGGGGCAGTTGGCAGGAAAACCATTCTGCTTATACATAATCAAACCAGGTTTCGACTATTTCATTGTTATTGAAACCGTGGACATCATCACGCAACAGCCGCAATCTTCCTCGTCCGGCTTTTTAGAAACCGGCTCGAAATATTTATTGGATCCGGAGTATCGTCTGAGAGTGGGACCAGCCTTTTGCTTAGGTAAGCATAGTTTTTTGTCATCAGTAAAAACCAAATCTGAAAATAATCCAGCCCCTCAAAAACAATGGCTTCGTTCACACGGTATTTCTCAATATTCTTCAGAAAATCGCCGGGCATTTCTGTCCAGTGCATACCTGGCCTCAGGTGGTGGCCAATATGATAGCCATCGTTAAAGCATTTCTTATTGTAACCCGAATTAATGCAGGTAATGCTGTTCTTATAAATGTTTTCGGGTTCATTGTTATCTATGAATGCATGCTGCGCCCAGTTGCCCGACATCATGGCGAACCGTGTAAACAATACTGGCAAAATGAAAACAAATAAACCAGCATAAAAATGATAAATGCAAAGTGATAGAATAATTGCGATTGAGGCTAATTCTCCCATCCACACTTTTCGGGCAAACTTATCTCTGGACCGTTGTTTAAAATATTTGACGAGGTCAAGTATCCCTTTAAAATAAAAGGACACCAGGTAATGCATAAAACCGCGTAAACTATCCCGGCGATACTTCATTGTCGAACTTAAATCATCTTCCAGGTTATTTTCCACATGGTGCATGGCTATATGATGATGAAAATAGGTCTCCAGGGTTTGCCCGAAGAATAATCCCAAAAACCAGTGATTATATTTTACCAGGTTTGCATATTGTTTTTTAAACAATTTTCTATGGCAGGTATTATGAAGCATTAAAACATAGGGGCCGAGAAAATAAACATACAGCCCAAAATAAAGGGGATAGAGAAACCAGGCGGCGCCTCTATTTACAAAAAGAAAAAAGGCAAATGGCACCAGTGTCAGCGAAATTTTTAACGACAAATAAATAAAAGGCATATCCCTTTTATCGTTAATAAACTTTAGACAAAATGTCTCAAAAGGTTGCTGTTTTTCTTTTAAAACAAACGAAGGATCGGTAAGTGTGAGTTTCATAAACCGGCTAAAGCTAAGTCATTTACTTATGCCTGTTCAAGAATTTTTATGAAAGTGATAAAACTTTAAATAACTGCTGCATAACGAATAATTAACCAATTATTTATCGAGTTTAAAAAGCCGGGCATTTTTCTGCGCCTTTAAGGCAAGCTCTGTTGCTAAAAAACAATGAGCCTGGGGCATGGCGGTTTCTGTCCGGTTCAAAATATCGTTCACCAATTGTTCTCCATAAGGCAAAGGCACATCGTTGCAATTTATGTAACGGGTCTCTTTTTGGTCAACAATGTATAAATGATTTCCGCCTTCATGACTGGCAATATCTACATTTTTACGCACCTCAATATAACCCTCTGTGCCCAAAACTGTCAGCCGTCCATCGCCCCACGACTTTAACCCATCGGGGGTAAACCAGTCAACCCTTATATAACCTGCGCCGCCATTGCCACTAAGCATTACATCACCAAAATCTTCAAATTTCGGATATTGGGGATGCGCTACATTGCCTACCTGACTGGCTAATATTTCGGCCTGGGTAGAGCCGGTAAAGTACAGGTATTGGTCAAACTGGTGGCTGCCTATATCTGTAATAATACCCCCGAATTTCTCTTTATCAAAAAACCAATCGGGTCTTGAGGATAAACTGGTACGGTGCGGCGCCATGATAACGGTTTGAATCACTTTTCCTATAGCACCCGCTTTCACCAGTTCGCCGGCTTTAACAGTCGCCCGGTTCTCAAACCGTTCGCTGTACATAATGGAATAGATTCTTTTGGTTTCCTTTTGAACTTTTTTTACTTCTGCCAATTGCTCCAATGTGGTAATGCCTGGCTTGTCAGACATATAATCTTTGCCATGCTTCATTACGGCTACCCCCAAAGGCGCTCTTTCGTTGGCAATGCCCGCGCTTAATACCAATTGAATATTCTTATCATTTAAAATTTCATTCTGGCTAGCTGCCTGTTTCACTTCGGGGTATCTTTTTAAGAATGTTGCTGCAAGGTCTGGTTCTTTAGCATAAAATGACATCATCTGCCCGCCGCCGCGTTTCACCGCTTCTATCATTGAATAGATATGACCATGATTAAGGCCTATGACCGAAAACTTTATCCTGGGTTCTGCATAGTAAGGCAGCCCGGCTGTTTCGCTTTCGGATTGTTTATTTACAGCCGCAATACCCTGGCTGGCAAAAGGCGACAATACGATAAGCCCTGCGGTTGTAGAAGCCGCGTTTCTTATAAATTTCCGGCGATTTAAGTGTGCGTTATTCATTATGGCAATCAATTTATAACAAGGTAATATATTCTTACAATAAACAACCTGGTGTCTTTATTAAACCCTCGTTGAAACGAGTTTACAACGGTTGATTTATATTGTAATCCATTTGATGGGTGCAATCAAAATACGACTATTAAAAAAAGAAGCTTACATATTGAATTTGTAAATAAATTACGCTTTTGAACATTGATTGCATTAATTATTGATCTGCGCACTATGATAAAAACGAGTTGGATAATCCTGGTAACCATATTCTTTTTTTGCAGGGCCTTTTCTCAGACGGGTTCCGTTGAATATAGCAATCCGCCTGCCTTAAATGCTATAACCCTGAATGATCTTAAAACTGATTTGTTCCAAATGGCCGGCGATCATTTTTACGGCCGCGAAGCAGGTACCCTGAACGAATTGCGGGCTTCAGTTTGGTGGGCCAAAAAAATAGAAGCAGCCGGGTTGCAGCCACAGGGCGACGATGGCACTTATTTTCAGTTTTTCAATATGATCCGGAACCGCATTAGCATGGCCAGCACTATACATATTGGCGGCAAAAACATGATGCTTTGGCAAAATGTATTGGTCTTGCAAACCGCGCCCATCACCTTAAAAGCGCCGGTTGTTTTTGCTGGTAGCGGAAGCAAAAAAGAACTGGATGCTTTAGATATAAAAGGAAAAGTGGTGGCAATAAAAATGTCGAAGGACGGTATTAACCTGGATGTTTCGCTGCCCGGACGCCGTTACCTGGGTTACATAACACGCAAATACAGTAAAGAAGTAGTGGACCGGGGGGCGGTTGGTATTATTTTTATAACAGATGCACAGGGCGATGTAAGCTGGTCGGCAGTAGTGCCGGCACTGAGCCGGGGATTGTACGATGTAGAGAGCGGCGCCAATGCACCGGCTTCAGCAAAGCTTCCTATATTTTGGATACATAACAACGTTATAGATCTTGTTCGGCAGCCAGGAATGGAGATCCTTGCCGATATTTCTATCGAAACCTTTAACTATCCCTCAATAAATATAATAGGCAGAATTGAAGGCACAGACCCCCTATTAAAAAATGAATATGTGTTGTATAGCGGCCATATTGACCACGATGGCGTGCGCCAGCCGTACAACAACGACAGTATTTACAACGGCGCCGATGACAATGCCTCGGTTAATGTGGCATTACTTGCTATCGCACGGGCGTTTAAAAAGAAGCCTGCAAAAAGATCGGCATTATTTGTTTGGCATGGCGCCGAAGAAAGAGGTTTGCTGGGTTCAAAATGGTATGCCAGCCATCCCACCGTAAATAAAAACAGTATAGTAGCCGTATTAAACGGTGATATGATTGGATATAACAACCCGGACAGCGCGGCATTATTGGGGGCACAGTTTCCGCATCGCAATTCTGCCAGGCTGGTGGATATGGCATTGCAGGCAAACAACGAAGGCCCCAAATTTAAACTGGATACGCTTTGGGACAAACCGGCACATGCAGAAGGATGGTATTTTAGAAGCGATCATTTATCGTATGCACGTGCCGGCTATCCTGCAATTATGTATTCCACATTATTACACCCCCTCTATCATACGCCAATGGATGAACCAAAGATCATTAATATTACCAAGCTGGCCCGTATGACGGAATGGATGTATAGAACCGGGTGGAAGGTTGCCAATGTAAATGAACGCACGGTAGTGGATGAAGGTTTTAAATTAGAACGCTAACATTTTTTATCACCAAAAAAAATTTGCTTTTATGAAACAGGTGACCGATTTTTTTAGCGGGCTCTTTGCTACCGACCAATGGCCTGCCAGGTGGAAATGCGGTAATTGGTCTGATTTTCATGGCTGGTTGTACATTGTCAGCGACCTGATGATATGGCTGGCCTACTTTCTTATACCAATCATTATTATTGATTATTTTATTAAGAAACGCGGCGCTTTAAAATTTCAAAACGTTTATTTTTTGTTTGCTGCATTCATATTGCTATGCGGCTCCACTCACTTTTTAGATGCCCTTATGTTTTGGACCCCGGTTTACCGCGTTAGCGCGTTGGTGCGATTTATTACAGGCATTGTAAGCCTGCTGACCGTTTTTTACCTGATAAAAGTATTGCCTGATGCTTTCAGGCAAAAAACCAATAAGGAACTGGAGTTTGAAATTGCCAGGAGAAAAATGGCTGAAAGAAAACTGAGTGAAGCGAATCAGGGATTACAGGCGTTTGCCTATATCGCCTCGCACGACCTGCAGGAGCCGTTGCGAAAAATAAGAACCTTTACTTCGTTGCTTGAAAATGCCAACTCCGGCAATTTTGATGAGAAAAGCAAGGAATACACAAAAAAGATCGTAAAATCATCCGCTAAAATGCAAACGTTGATCGAAGATGTGCTGAAACTTTCTTCCATAGAAAACGAAATAGAATGTGAAAGGGTAAATGTCTCAGAAATTATTTCGGCTGCCGGAGATGACCTTGAAATAAAAATAGCTGAAAAAAAAGCGATCATTGAACATGGAGAAATTCCGGATGTTTGGGGCAATGCAGCCTATTTATCTCAATTGTTTGCCAACTTGCTTAGCAACAGCCTGAAATTTTCGAAAGAAAAACCCTCCATTAAAATAACAGGGTATCAGCAAGAGAGCACCGTAGTAATATGGTTTACCGACAATGGTATTGGTATGGACCAAAAAGAAACCGAACGAATCTTTCTGGCATTTAACAGGCTGCACAACCGTGAACAATTTGAAGGGTCGGGTATTGGGTTAGCCATTTGTAAAAAAATCATTGAGACACACAATGGTAAAATTTCGGTGGAAAGCGAAAAAGACAGGGGCACCTCATTTATAATTGAACTGGCGGCAGCCGACAAAGCACCAATTGCATCAGTCAGCACTGTATAAAATGTTCAGGCCCGGTAATTTTGGCTTCCACCTTACTGTCCCTTTCGTGCAGAGACCTCTTTTTTTGAAGAATTAAACCAAACGAAGAATGCCCGGGGATGTGCCCCCGAAAAACCTGCCAGCCTTACCGATATTTGTACCACGAACCTGTGTTGAATAACAGCACCGTTTCCTCTTCATGTATCCAGCCGCTATGTAATAATTTTTTCATTGCTTCAAATGTGGCGCTTCCTTCGGGCGAAGGCAAATATCCCTCGGTCTGCGCCATCGCTGCAATTCCATCATCCATTTCTTTTTCTGAAACGGTTACTACTGTGCCGCAGCTTTCCTGCAATACCTGCATCATCATATCGGCAGCAAAGGGATAAGGCACTGCCAGGCCATATGCCGCTGAAGGCAGTGGCGAAAAATCGGCGCTTACTTTGCCATTCCGAAACCTCTGCAGCATGGGTGCACAATTTTCGCTTTGTACAATCACCATCCGCGGCAGTGTACCGGTAATCCAACCAAGGTGCTGCATTTCTTTAAATGCTTTCCACATACCCAACAGGCCCGTTCCGCCACCTGTGGGATACAATATTACATCGGGCAACTGCCAGTTTAATTGTTCGGCTATTTCATACCCGATCGTTTTTTTCCCTTCCAGCCGGTAAGGTTCTTTCATAGTTGAAATATCAAAATGGCCCTTGGCTGTCGAAAGTTGTTTGGCCAGCTTACCGCAACTGTCAATCAAACCATCCACCAATATCAATTCGGCACCGTACAAGCGACATTCTTCTTTTAATGTTTCCGCGGTATGGCGAGGCATTATAACGGTGGCCTGCATACCTGCCTTTGCGCAATAGGCAGCCATAGCCCCACCTGCATTACCAGCCGTCGGTATCACACATTTTTCAACACCCAGTTCTTTGGCTTTGGTGATGGCCATGCTAATGCCCCTTGCCTTAAATGAACCAGTTGGATTAGTGCTTTCATCTTTCAGCAATATTGAATGGATGCCGGCGGAATCCGCCAGTTTCTGCAATGGCAAAATCTTCGTCCATCCTTCGTAAAGACTTATAATTTCAGTTGAACGATCTACAGGCAGCATAGCCTTGTAACGCCACATACTGTTTTCAGAATTATCTATAATAGATCTATTGCCGCTGGCGGGCTTTATAATGGTTACCAGAGGCTGATTACAACAAGTGGCATAGGTTTGTAATATCGAGTGGTCGTAGCTATTCTTACAATTAGGACATTGCAGGTAGTATGTTTTCGCCTTGACTTCCAGTAAAGTTTTCATTCAGCAAAACTAGTCAATAGCCATAACCAAATGCATGAACTTTGATTATAACTCATAACCCCTGGTTATACATTTTTTTTGCCAGCGCTATAAATAATTTGTTCAACTTTCCATGTCCCTCTCCTTTTCTCTGTATAAAATAAAAATTACGCGTGATGTTCAGTTTCTCTAATGGTAAAATGGTCAGGTCCTTTTTATTGACTTCTTTAGTGATGGCCCTTTCGGGAAGAAAGCCCAGCGAATCAGACTCCAGTAAAAAATTTTTTAGTGCTTCTGTACCCCCTAAACGCACCTTTACCTGCAGCGCCCCAATATTAATTTTATATCTGGCCAATTCCTGGGTAAGCGCATCCAAAGTGCCGCTGCCCTTTTCGCGAAGAACAATGGGGATTGATAATAATTCCGGCAGTGTAATGATTTTCTTTTTTGCCAGGTAACTTTTCGAATTACAAACGGCCACCACCTTATCCGTAACAAAAGATTTGAAATCAACTTCCTTCGATGTTTGCGGCCCTTCAATAATGCCTAATTGTATTTTCTTTTGCAGCAGGGCATCCAGAACCATATCACTGTTACGGTTCAATAAACTAATTTCAATTTGCGGATATTGTTTGTGAAAGGCCGATAAAATAGGTGGCACAATATACAAGGCCACCGTTGTACTGGCACCTAATTTCAGTAATCCCCGGGCGTGTAAACTTCCTTTTAAATACGATATATCGAAATTTGCCTGTTCCAGTAATGTTTCAATTTTCAGAAGGTAGTCAAACAGAACTCTTCCAATTTCGGTCAGTTCCACTTTTTTACCCTGCCGCTCAAAAAGCCTGGCCTCATACTCTTTTTCAAGCGATTGTATATTCTTTGTAATGGCAGGCTGAGATAAAAATAATATCTCGCTGGCCCTGGTAAAATTTTTTTGCCGGGCCACCTCAAGAAACACCTGTTGTTTTACTGATAACATAGTAAAGTAATTATCAAATATTTAGGGTGTCGTCAAGATACAGTTAAAATGAAACAGCCTATGCACTTCTGGCAGATTTATTGTCCGTTATCGCACTGTACAATCAAAATCCCGACTACTTAATTAAAAGTTAAGTAATGGCGCAATTGAAAAAGCGAAGTCTTGTTTAGAACGCAATTGCGCGGTATTTGATAATTCTTATTGATGAAATGATGACAGCGGTTTATTAAAATTTCAACGCCGCTTACATCATTTTTTAACCAACCTTGTATAAAGGGTTGAATTTCTAAAAACCAATTTCGTAAAAAAAGGAGAAATTATGCTAAGAAGATTTTTGAAAGGAAAAGGGCTTTTTATTGCTATGGGCCTTACCACAGTAAGTTTGCTGTTTGCAGCATGTAAGAAAAACGATAACGATGTGCAGGTTCCGGTTGCGGCGCTTATGTCGTTTAACCTGGTGGCCGATCAACCGGGTGTTGATGTGGCATTATCGGGGAATTTATTACCCGGAGGCACGTTGCCTTTTACCAGTTATTCGGGCAGGTATTTTAATATCATTCCAGGTAACCGCACTATTCAATCGTACGTTTCGCTAAACAATAAGTCGCTTGATTCAAACAGCTACACTTTTGAGGCCGACAAATATTACTCATTATTTGTGGTGGGCGCAAACAACCATTACAAAAATGTGGTAAGCCCCGACAATTATGACAGCCTTACTGCTTCTTCGGGCAAGGCGTATGTGCGATATGTGAACGCCATACCCGATTCGTCAATGCCGAAAGTAACGATCACAGCAAATGGATCAGCGGTCATAAATACCAATGCAGGTTTTGCACAAGTATCGCAGTTTGTACCCGTAACGCCTGGCCAGGTAACTGTTGATTTAACCAACGATGGCGATATAAGTGCCACCCGTACAATATCGCTGCAGGAGAAAAAAGCGTATACCGTTTTATTAATGGGAATGCCCGGTGCAACCGATAGTACAAAGGCCGTTCAAATTAGATTTATTGAAAACGGATCAGTTACCGATTAATACATTACCCAAGTTTTCCGTTAAAAGGTTTAATTACCTAACAAAGCCCGCAAAATGCGGGCTCTGTTAGGTTTAAATGGTTTTCCGAATGTTAGAAATCATATTTTATTTTCACTCGATACCTAAATTAAGTTCGACCATTCTTACGCTAAAACTTGTCTGATTGCGCACCTTTAACACTGTCGCCACCAGCTCCTTCTACACCTTCGGCTATAGAACCCAGTCCTCCCCGGTTATTGCCCGCCCTGGGTGATGGCGTACCATCTTCTCCTTCCAAATCATTATCATCTTCCTGAGACTGGCTTTCCTGCCCCTGAGACTGTTTACCCTGTCCCTGAGATTGGGATCCTTGACCTTCAGACTGGTTTTCCTGCTCTTGAGACTCTTTGCCCTGTCCCTGAGATTTGGATCCTTGACCTTGAGACTGGTTTTCCTGCCCTTGAGACTCTTTGCCCTGTCCCTCAGATTGGGAACCTTTACCTTGAGACTGGTTTTCCTGCCCTTGAGACTCTTTGCCCTGTGCCTCAGATTGGGAACCTTTACCTTGAGACTGGCTTTCCTGCCCTTGAGTCTGACTTTCCTGTCCTTGAGACTCTTTGCCCTGTCCCTGAGGTTGGCTTTCCTGCCCTTGAGATTCTTTATCCTGCCCCTGAGATTGGGAACCCTGTCCTTGCGACTGGCCTTCCTGTGTGTTCTCAGGGCGTTGATCCATTTTACTTTCTTGACCTTTGTTTTCCTGGTTCATACCGGCATTTTCGTTTTGCATCCCTGTGTTTTTGTTCGATGCATTTTCATTGTTTGACATAGCAACCTCCTTGGTTTTGTGGATGAAATAATAAATTTTGTTAGTGATATTAGTGATATAAAAATCATTTGATTTAAAAATCTATGCCAGCAACGCTTCTAATAATTAGCAAAGGGTTCTGCGTATTATGTGCCATTATTGATAACCACCAATTAAGAAAAACGACATTTATTAAAATCAAAAAGAACGGGTTTGAAATTTGTATATCTATGGTTATATTAGAAAAGGAATGAATGTAGAATATTATTCCCCTTTTTTATATTGGGGGGTAAGAAAATTTATATTGATCAACTAAAAAAAAATTATTATGAAAAAAAGTGTAAAAAGTATTAAAGGGTTTTCCATTGGTGCCACCGACGGCGAAATTGGAAAAGTAAAGGATATCTATTTTGATGACACTTCGTGGACGGTGCGATACCTGGTGGTAGATACAGGCAATTGGCTAACCGGAAGAACAGTATTGCTGGCCCCCGAAGCGATCAATAATATTGATTTTTCAAATGAAGTTTTTGCCGTCAGCCTAACCAAAGAACAGGTAAAGCATAGCCCGGATATTGATACTGAAAAACCGGTTACACGACAGGAAGAAATAAAATTATACGAGCACTACCCGTGGACGAGTTATTGGGGCGGAGGCCTATGGGCTGGCGGCCTTGGAACTACAGGAATGGTAATGCCCATAAATGAACCCGTTGAAGATGCACTAGCCAGGCAAAATCTGCAGGAAAAAAATGAACATCACGACAATCCCCATTTACGCAGCTCCCAACACGTAAAAGGATACACCCTGCAGGCCACAGATGGAGCAATCGGCGACATAGATGATTTTATTATAGACACCGATAGCTGGAAAATAAATTACCTGGTAGCGGATACCGGCCACTGGCTGCCTGGTAAAAAGGTGCTCATCTCTCCCACCTGGATAGAAGGTATCATCTGGGAGACGGCCTCCGTAAAAGTAAACCACTCGGTAGAAAGCGTTAAAAACAGCCCGGAATATGATAAGGAAAATCCATTGACCGAAACTTACGAGCATGCTTTAAATAATTATTACTCGGGTATTTGAAAACCGTTAAACTGTTCTGTTTGCGATTAAAAAACAACTTAATAAAATGGCGGCATGCTTTTTACCGGGCTTCCTAAAACACTCAATATGAAAATTTTAGGAATTGTACTCATTGCCCTTGGCATTTTAATGATGGTCTTTAGGAGTTTTAGTTTTACCAAACAAGAAAAGGTGGTGGACCTGGGCCCGCTGGAGATCAATAAAAATGAAAAGAAAACAGTTAACTGGCCGTTGTACGCCGGGGGCATTGCGACCATTGCGGGCGTAGTAATTTTAGTTTCGGCAAAAAAGCAGGCGTAAACCCGGATAAACAGGCGCTCCCATTTTTTAGTAAAAAAGTAACCATTCTACTTGTAGTCATATTTATTTTGCCACAAGCCAGGGCGAACGATAGACGCATAAAATATTTGGGGGATTAAAAGATCAACACAAATATTTTGACGTTATTTATTGATGGCTGCCAAAAAGGCAAATTCCAAGAGACAATCATGGTTCATAGTATTTAGTTTATTCAGCGTGGTCTGCCGGGCTTTTCTCAATTTCCACTAAGGTTTATTGTATTCGCCTCATACAGACGCCTGCGTTGCGTTAAAACCTTAGCAGAAGAAGCGGCGATTAGGATCATTATTACTTTATTTTTTGGTGGCTAGAAATTGCCAATTGGTTGTCAATAACCAATTGGCATTATTTAATGCCGATTTTTGTAGTGATGAATTTTAATTTCATTTAACCATTTCAGGGTTGCTGCGATTTTCAAATATTTCTCCGTGGGCATAAACGGCGTTGGAGCAAAAAAAGGTCAACAGTCAAACGTCGTTTACAAGCCTCCATGTACTGCTGTGAGGCTGTGTCTCTGTGGTTTAAAGCCCTTTGTGCTGCTTTGCGACTTGTGTCTTTGCGGCTCGTCAAACGTTAAATAAACCTTCGTGTTCCTTTGTGTCTTCGCGGCTTTGTGGCTCAAAACTCCGTCTTTCTCCGTGCTCCCGATCGTAATCATGATCTCTGGTCCTGCCCCTCCGAATGGCTTTGGGATAATATCAATCAATCCCCTGGCCTCAATAAATAAACTTTCGTGTTTTTTTCTGACTTAGTGTCTTTGCGGTCCAATTTCTTTGGCTGAGCCTTGCATATTAAATTGATTAGATATATTTTTAAAGATCGTTATCCCAGTCCCGGTTTTTTTAAGGGAGAATCATTCATCACAAAAATCAAAAAAATATTCCATGGCAACGTCAAACAAAAAAACAATCCCAACCTTAGATGCAAGGCCAGACACGCTCGACTTTAGAGATAAAATGTACGACGCCACCCTATATGAAGTGCCCACCATGATTAGCCTGGACGAATACAGGCAATGGCAGGTGCCCATTTTAGACCAGGGGCAGGAAGGCGCCTGTACAGGATTTGGCCTGGCTACGGTAGCCAATTACCTGCTACGCCGCCGCAGGGTAGTGCCCGATCCAATACCGGTTAGTCCGCGCATGCTGTACGAAATGGCCAGGCGTTACGACGAATGGCCCGGCGAAAACTACAGCGGTTCCAGCGCAAGGGGCGCCATGAAAGGCTGGCATAAACACGGGCTGTGCGAGGAAAAGGTGTGGCCTTATAAATTAAAAAGAAACGACCAGGGTTTAAACGAATTACGCACTTCCGATGCGTTTAAACGGCCGCTGGGCGCTTATTACAGAGTCAATCATAAGGACCTGATAAGCATGCACAGCGCCATGGCCGAAGTGGGCATTTTGTACGCGACCTCTGCCGTGCATATGGGCTGGCGAAATGTAGGCAAAGACGGCATCGTTCATTATAACAGCACAGTTATTGGCGGACATGCTTTTGCCATCGTTGCCTATGACAGCCGCGGCTTCTGGATACAAAATTCGTGGGGAAATGATTGGGGCCATGAGGGTTTTGCTTTGGTCAGTTACGACGACTGGCTCCAAAACGGATCAGATATTTGGGTGGCACGTTTGGGCGCTCCGATCTTTCTTGAAAAAGGAGAATCGACGGCTACAACCCATTCGGCCGCGGCAGCCAAATCCATATCGTATTCGTTTGCAGATTTGCGGCCGCACATTATAAGCCTTGGCAATAATGGGCAGTTAAAACCGGGCGGTAATTATGGCACCTCCGCCGGCAATGTGGCTACACTGTTTACCAAAGACTTTAAACGCGTTACCGAAAACTGGAAAAAGAAAAGGATTTTGCTCTACGCTCATGGAGGTCTGGTATCGGAGGCCGCCGCAGTTCAGCGGCTGGCAGATTATCGCACCGCGCTGCTGCAGGCAGAAGTATATCCCATCTCTTTTATTTGGCACAGCGATGCATGGACCACCTTTACCAATGTGCTGCAGGATGCTTTTCGGCGCCGCAAACCAGAAGGCATTTTAGACGCCGCAAAAGATTTTATGCTCGACCGCCTAGATGACGCCCTGGAGCCTGTAGCACGGGTATTGACCGGTAAATTGCAATGGGATGAAATGAAAGAAAACGCGTTTGCTGCTACCACCAGCAAAACCGGCGGTGCAAAATTGGTTGCCCAGTATGTTGCAAAACTTGCTAAAGAGTACGGTAAAGATTTTGAAATACATATAGCCGGCCATAGCGCGGGCTGTATATTTCAAGCGCCACTCATACAATTACTTACTGCAAAAAATAAAATTACCAGTGGGCCTTTAAAGGGAAACACCGGCATGGGCCTGAAAATAAGCAGTTGCACCTTATGGGCGCCGGCCTGCACCGCAGACGTGTTCAAAGCGTTTTATCTTCCTTCCATCAAGAATAAAAACATCAGCCGGTTTGCTTTGTTTGCTTTAACCGATAAAGCTGAAAAGGACGACCAATGCGCACAAATCTATCACAAATCGCTTTTATACCTGGTAAGCAACGCCTTTGAAATTTTGGAACGCATTCCTATTTTTAGAGACGGCATCCCTATTATTGGAATGGAAAAATTTATAAATAACGACCCGGAGCTGCTTGCTTTATTTAAGACTGGCAATGCCGACCTGGTATTGGCACCTAATAATGCCCCCGCAGGTTCGGCAGATCGCTCCACCGCACAGGCCCATGGAGACTTTGACGATGACAATGCGACCGTTACAGCAACGCTGGCGAGAATTTTAAAGGCAACCTTTGATAAAAACGATTTTGTGTTCAATCCTTCTCAGTCTTCATTAAGAAATACCCGTAACCAATTAGATGCAAACACTTGATACGGCAGCCTCATCCCCCCCTTTCCCCTTCTCCTAAAGCCTCATCCCCCGTCCCCTTCTCCTAAAGGAGATGGGGCGGTTTGGCAGTTCGATCCCGGTCATTTTCTCTTCCATATCGAGAGCGGAACTCCCGTGTAAGCGTCTCCATGCGCTGTCATCCCGATCCCGATTTTGATCGTCAGGGGATCTTTTTTTGCATTGAAGACTCCGTTTCAAAGAGGGACTCCTCCTGCGTAGGAGTGACAAGCCAGGGGATGTCGAAGCCTCATCACATTTGACAGAATTGGTTGCGCTGTCATCCCGATCCCGATTTTGATCGGGAAGGGATCCTTTTTTGCATTGAGGATTCCGTTTCAGAAGGACTCCTCCTTCGTCGGAGTGACAAGCCGGGGATCCTTTTTTGCCTTGAAGACTCCGTTTCAGACAGGGACTCCTCCTTCGTCGGACTAGCCGGGGGATGGTGATGACGTCATTCCGGGCTTGACCCGGAATCTGCTGGATGTTGTTGTCATAGTGTTTTCCAGGGGATGCCGAAATGAATTCGGCATGGCGGCTTTGGATAACGGCTCAGTATGACGGCGCTGGTTGTTTGTCATCCCGATCCCGATTTTGATCGGGAAGGGATCCTTATTGCATTGACTCCTCCTTCGTCGGAGTGACAAGCCGGGGATCCTTTTTTTCATTGAGGACTCCGTTTCAGCCAGGGACTCCTCCTGCGTCGGAGTGACATGCTGGTGGGGTGACAAGCCGGGGGATGCTGCGGTTATTAAAAAGCTTAAACCAGCGCCTCGTACAATATCTCTACGGGGTGTTTGGCTTTGCGGCCGGTGCCATCCTTTATCTGGTGGCGGCAACTGGTGCCGGGGGCCGCTATAATTACCTCATCGCCCTGATTACGAACGGCGGGAAATAACACCAGTTCGCCTATCTGCATTGATAAATCGTAATGCTCTTTTTCGTAGCCAAATGATCCTGCCATGCCGCAACAACCCGATGGAATGGTTTCGACCGTGTAATTCTTCGGCAGCGATAAAATATCGACGGATGCATTTAAGGCATTCCAGGCTTTTTGCTGGCAGTGGCCATGCAGCTTCACCGTTTTTTTATCCGAAGTAAATTGTTGCGGAGTAATATTGCCCCGCAATATTTCCCGCGAAATAAACTCATCAATCAAAAAAACGTTCAACGATAACTTTTTAGCCTCTTCCAGCTGGTCATCATCCACCAGGTCTACATACTCATCCCTGAAAGTTAAAATGGCAGAAGGTTCAATTCCAATTAAAGGCGCATAATCGGTAACGATCTTGCTCAGCATGGCAACATTTTTTTGAGCGATCTTTTTTGCATCGCGCAGCAAACCTTTACTCAACCATGCCCGCCCGCTTTCTTCATGTGCGGGAAGTATTACTTCATACCCCAATTTCTCCAACAGAAGAATGGCTTTTATGCCAATTTCGGTGTCGTTGTAGTTGGTAAATTCATCGCAGAACAGGTAAACTTTCTTGCCGCTTTTCTTTGGATGTTTATTCCACCACTTGCGTAAAGTGGTTTTGTACATGGTCGGCATAGACCTTGCCGTTGCAAACCCGCTCATTTTCTTTACCAGGTTACTGATGCCTTTATTGGTCATTACAAAATTATAGGCACCAGGTAAGAGCGCACCCAATTTGGCCGAGTTGGTGAAGTTCGCTATCAGCCTTGAGCGCAAAGGAACGCCGTTCGCATCGTAATACTGCTGCAGAAACTCGGCCTTTAGTTTTGCCATATCCACATTGCTGGGACACTCACTTTTACAGCCTTTACAACTAAGGCACAGGTCCATTACCTCTTTAATTTCTTTATGATCGAAACGGTTGACTTTTGTGCTGTTGGTTAAAAATTCTCGCAGAATGTTAGCCCTTGCCCTTGTAGTATCTTTCTCGTTGCGGGTTGCCATAAAACTGGGGCACATAGTTCCGCCAGACATTTCGGTTTTGCGACAGTCGCCCGATCCATTGCATTGCTCAGCATGCTGTAGCACATCCTGGTTGTGATAACGGAAAACAGTTTTAAAGGCAGGCGTTTTTTGCCCCGGCGTGTACCGCAGCATGGTATTCATGGGCGGTGTGTCTACTATTTTGCCAGGGTTGAAAATGTTTTGCGGATCCCAGCTTTGTTTGATCTTCTTTAATAGTTCATAATTTTTTTGACCGACCATTTGCGGTATAAATTCGCCGCGCAGCCGTCCGTCGCCGTGTTCGCCACTCAGCGATCCATCGTATTTTTTTACCAGTGTGGCAATCTCCCGGGCGATCATCCTGAACTGTCGGTTGCCTTCTTCTGTTTTTAAATTGATGATAGGGCGCAGGTGTATCTCGCCTGAGCCGGCGTGGGCATAGTGCACCGAATGCATGCCGTGATTTTCAAGTATTACATTAAAATCGCGGATATAGGCTGGCAGGTCAACCACATCCACCGCGGTGTCTTCAATTACCGGTACGGCTTTTTCATCGCCTGGCAGGTTGCTTAGTAAACCCAGGCCTGCCTTTCTAAGTGTCCAGATCTTTTTAGTATCAGCGCCAAACAGTAAAGGAAAATAGAATCCCAACCCTGCAGCGCGCATTTCGGTTTCAACCTTTTCGGCTATTTCTTCCACCTCCTTCCTGGTGTGGCGTGCATATTCTATCACCAATATAGCGCCGGGGTCCCCCTGCACAAAAAACCGGTTTTTGGCTTGTTCTATATTGTCTTTGGTACATTCTAAAATAAAATGGTCAATTAGTTCGCTTGCGCTGGGCCGGTATTTTAATGCGATCAGGTTGGCACGTAATGCCTCATCAATCGTATTAAAATGCACACATAGCAAACCGGCTTCTTTGGGCGGAAGCGGTATCGTATTTAATTTTATTTCGGTTATAAAAGCGAGGGTGCCTTCTGATCCCGCGATCAGTTTACAAAAGTTGAAATCTTCTCCTCCGGCGGTAAAGGGTGCGGTCTCCAGCAAGATATCCACGGCATAGCCGGTATTTCTTCTTTCCACACTTTTTTTTGGAAACTCTTTTCTAATCTCCACCTGGTTGTTATAGTCGCTTAATAAACTTCTCACCGTTTTATAGATGGATGCTTCCAGGGTATCGCTTTCGCATTTCGAATGGAAATCGTCGATGCTCAACGTCTTAAATTCCGCTTCAGATCCATCGCTTAACAAAGCCTTGATCTCCAGGGTATGTTCGCGGGTGCTGCGGTACACCACCGAGTTGCTGCCGCAGCTATTGTTGCCCACCATGCCGCCGATCATGGCGCGGTTGGCAGTGCTGGTTTCGGGTCCAAATAATAGACCGTGCGGTTTTAAAAACATGTTCAGTTCGTCGCGGATAACCCCCGGCTGCACACGAACCCATTTTTCCTCTGTATTAAATTGAAGTATCTTATTAAAATATTTGGAAACATCTACCACAATTCCATTTCCTACCACCTGGCCCGCAAGGCTGGTGCCGGCCGTTCGTGGAATAAGCGATGTTTGATTTTTGCGGGCAAATAAAATCAGCTTTTTAAGGTCGTTTACTGTGTGCGGAATAGCTACGGCCAGCGGCATTTCGCGGTAGGCCGACGCATCTGTGGCGTACAGTATACGCATTTCATTATCGTCAAATAATTCGCCTTCCAGGTCATTTCTTAATTGCTGCAATTTTTCCTTCATTCAGTCTAAGTGTTTGAGGCTGCAAAAATAGTTGATTTGGCATTGATTGAAATGACCCGGCAAACCTTCTCCGCTTAATCTTAAATTTTATCTGCAACTGATTATGAAATTTTATCTACAGACTCGTTACTGACGATGGTGCTGCTTACATGCAATTATAGGAGGTGACTTTTATTAACTTCTGCAGCCTGCTATTTTTATATTCTGAAAAAGGCATCGCCTTTCGTGGATGATATTCATTCCTGGCTGCACGTTTAAGCTTACGATATTCTGCACGGGTTATTTTAGGTATATAAATAAAGCTATCCTCTATATTCAGATGAATGATCTGAATCTGCAACCTAAAACTTTTTGGATATGATCTTTAACGGCCATTCTGTTTTGCCCTTTTTTTTACTGTTAAGCAATTTCGAAATTGAATGTTTGCTTTTTCGCTATATGTTTTCTATGATTGCTATGATCCTATGTGGTAAAGGCCCTTATTGCCATTAGGATACCAACCGCTGACTTCTTTCATCCGCTTATACTTTCATTTTAAAAATATTATGTTTAATTTTCTTTAATCAAGAAATGGAAAATATGAAACAGCGGTTTTTTTACGATCTGCCTGTTTTAAAAATTTCGCTCAGCAATATTTTTAGTGAGCAAAACTTTTGCCCGGTACCCGCCGGCTGGCATGTTATTATTGCCGACATAAAAAACTCAACGCATGCTGTTTCGGACGGCCGGTTTAACGAGGTGAACCTGGTTGCGGCGGGATGTTTGATTGTGGCTTTAAATATTGTAAAGAACCGGAAAATTGAGATTCCGCTTTTTTTTGGCGGTGATGGCGGAACCATTTTGGTTCCCGAAGAAATATTGAACGAGGTGTTGAATGCCCTTGAACAGCATAGCATCAATGCCCGGATCAATTTTGGTTTCGACATGCATATTGGGCAGTTATCGGTAGATGACATTGAAAAGACGGGCCATTATATTAAAATAGCCAAACTGAAAATTGGACTGGGTTTTAATAAAGCGCTGATCATTGGCGATGGATTAAAATATGCGGAGCAGGTGATAAAGCTTCCCGCCGAAATTATTGAGAAAACCTTCGAAAAGCTTTCTGAACCTGACCTTTCGGGGCTTGAATGCCGCTGGGATAAAGTAAAGGCTCCGGCTGAAGAAAATGAGGTGATCTGTTATTTAATTGAAGCGGTAAACCCAAAAGATCAACTGGGCATTTATGGCGATGTTTTAAGAAAAATGGATGAATTGTATGGACCTTTTGAGAATCGAAATCCCATAACAATGGAAAAGCTTGAGTTACTGCTTACCTACGCAAAATTTAAGAATGAAATGCTGGTTAAATATGGAGGCTGGCGGTTAGGTTACCTTTTGCTTTCATTGTTTAAAACCCTGCTTGGCCGTATGGCAATAAAATGGAACCTCACCATCAGCAATTTTAACGGGCGTCGGTATATGGCCGAACTGATTGCCAATACCGACACCATAACCATCGACGGCCGCATCAACACTGTTATTACTGGTACCGCAGAAAAACGCATTTTATTTACGAAGTACCTGCTTGAGCAGGAAAAAAATGGCAGGCTGATCTTTGGCTACCACATCAGCAAAGAAAGCATCATGACTTGTTATATTGAAGACCGGCAATTTAAACACATACATTTTGTGGACGGTTCGGATGGTGGATACACCGAAGCCAGTAAATATTTTAAACAAAAATCCAAAAATATTGATCGGTAACGAACAGGATACTTTTGTTGTACCAAACAACTCAGCAGCTATAAAACCTCAAATCCAGATTGAATGCTTCCTTAAAAAGCTAAATCACGATCCCCATAACAACAGCTTTCTCCGCACATAATCTTGCCTGAATGCAATATAGGTTCCGTACAACATTTGCTTCATCGTTGGCCTTTAAGGGCCCCACGAAGCCTTTTTTGTTGGATGCAGTTTTATCTCCGATGTCTGAAGCGATTTTTGTCGTAGTGAAAGGTTAGAAACTCCCCATCTTCGTCAAGCAATCCTAATTTTATTTCAAGTTTTTCTCCATAGTAAGGACTTGCAATAGGGGCTTCTTTGTCATATATTGGGTCGCTTAATACTTCAATAACTACACAAGGTTCGTCATATTGAGGTCTTCTTTTATTTTTAAGTCTATCTTTCCACTGAACGATATCTCCTGCTTTGAAATCAATTAATTCATTGTATTCTTCAACGGATTTCAGTAAATCAGAGATATGCTTCTCAATATCAACAATTTTCCGTTCAGTACGCTCGCTACTGATTCTTGAAATTAGTGCCCTAATTAATTGTTCATTGTCTGGTTCTTCAGAACTTGACAATAGCTGCACTATATCTTCTTTTTTCATTTAAATTAATATTTTCTCGTAATTAGACGATTGAGTCGAATATAGCAGTGCTTCCATTGAATAAGACCCTTGCTTTACTTGTTTATGTTTGGAAAGTTGATTAATTAAAGAATATGTTTGAATTTGATGTCTCTTGATAGAATCAATTTCGCTCAAAATCTTATATAACAAATCATAAATCCTATTATTTGCAATCATTGTCTTGACTGTTTGTGAAAATTCAGAATACCTTTCTTCACTAAAAAATGATTTTTCGGATGGTAGGTACTCGTTAGGTAAATTGGCCGAAGAACATACTAAAACCCCGCCTTCGGCTAAGTCATTATCAAGGTCAATGCTATAGCAAATTGGATTGTTTAAAATAATATCTCTCAATGAAACTTGTTTATAAAAGAACGACTTCAATGATACAGAGTTAATTTGAGTGATAAGCCACCTGTTACATAATTCGTCACTATCAATCCATTTATACAAATAGTAGATATCCGGATTGTCTTTGTCTATGAATAAGGATAGCAACGGACCTTCATGATAAATCAAGTCTCCTAATTTCATAGGATGAAACCCAAGTTTGTTTATTTTTATTCCAATTAAGTCTTTCATAGTTCTTGAATTATTGAAAAATTATCTTGATACATATACATAGCAATTTCAGATGAGTGATGCGTAAAGTGTCCATGTCTTTCTGGCTGTCCGTTTAACCCGTCTGACTTGTTTATAATGCCTTTGGCAATATTTGTTCCAAACGTTGAGTAAACGCTTTCGCCAATATCAGACTTGAGTTCATTGAACCGTTCAACGGAACCATCCAGATTATTGAAAAGCGAAAGACCAAGTGCTTTGCATTTAGTGAAGTCGCCTTTGTTTAAAAAGCGCTTAGGATTTTTATGATATTGTGGTTGAAAATTCTTAGGGTCTTCTATTTAAATCGAATACCCACCTAAATACAGGGGAAATGTCTTGAGAAGAATAGTCTTCTGGCGGAACAAGCATTTGTCAGCGTATTATAATCTTCCTGGTATTTAAGATTTAAATTCATAAGCATATCAAAGTTAAACTTTTGTGTTAGTATTCCTTTCAACCAAAAATTGCACCCAGCAGGCAATGCACCGCCAACCTTATAACTGGTTTTAACTAAAATGCGGATTGGGATGTATTTATTGGCCTGTTATCCCGACCGAAGATCAAAAGTCTTTTTAATTCGGCCACTAATCAGTTGAAATTGTAAAAGTTATGAATTAGTTTTATTGCATTAATTCAGATACATATGTCTCCATCAACTGCTGGTGCCCCGGGCAATGATACGCTAACGGTAGAAGAATTTACGGATCACCCCGAAGTAAAAGAGTGCCTTAACAGGTTACACCAAAAATTTACAGACCAAAATCCGCTGATTGTTTCAGATGTACTGGACGATGACAATCATCAATATGTAAACCTGGTGCAAAAAGGCGGCGGCGTTTTGGGAGTGGCGCTTGTGGGTTATACTTATATTTTAGAAGCTATGGGTATTCGGTTTCTAAGGCTTGCCGGTACCAGTGCCGGTGCCATTAATACCGCTTTAATGACCGTCATCCGCCAAAAACAAGACACCAAAAGCGATGAGATATTGAGAGCGATATGCGATCTCGACTTTTTTAACCTGGTTGACGGGCACCCTGCAGCCAAATGGGTTATCAGGAATTTTATTACCAACAAAGATTTTACAGTGAAGGTAAAAAGTTGGATCAATTGGTCGCTGGCCATATTTGTCCTGCTGTTAATTGGCGATTTGGTTCTGTTTGGTTTAGAAAAGAAGATTGCTATATTATCCATCTTTACGCGTTTGCTTTTTGTGGTTACGGGCTTTTATATATTGATGATGCTATGTGCAGGGTATTACCTGGGCGTTTTGTTTAAACGACTTAAAAATTCGGGATATGGCATAAACCCCGGCGATTTTTTTTATGACTGGATAAAAAAGCAGTTGTTAGCCAACGGAGTAGCCACCGTCAGCGATCTGCTTGCAAAAGCATCTGCCTTGCCAAAGCTGCATTTACGAACCGACCATCCTATGGGTTTAAAAGATATTAAGGGCGATGTTACCTTCATCACCAGCGAACTGGTTACCCAAAATAAGATTCAGTTTCCTGAAATGTGCTACCTGTTCAGAAAAAAGGATGATATAGACTCTCTGCAGCCTGCAGGTTTTATCAGGGCTTCTATGTCAATCCCGGTATTTTTCGAGTCGTATATGATTAATGATATTCCCTGTACCGAACAAGAAATAATTGATGCCTGGTGCAACAAACTTGGCCAGGGCGAGCCTCCTTCATCGGCCCGGTTTGTTGATGGAGGCATCTTATCCAACTTTCCGATCAATTTGTTTTACAATCCCAATGTCATCATTCCGAGGGTGCCCTCGTTTGGTATTGACCTGGATGATTCAAAACCAGAAGATAAATCGATGACACCCACACACTGGACACTGGGCGGATACCTGGGCCGCATGTTCAATACCATTCGTTTTTATTACGACAAAGACTTTTTGCTTAAGAATAAGGTGTATGAAAAGGGTATAGGAAAAATTGATGTGTCCGATTTTAACTGGCTGAACTTTTTTATAACCAAACACGACAAGATAACCATGCTGGTATCGGGTGCAAAGGCAGCGACCGAATTTCTCCTCAATTTTGACTGGAACGATTATAAAGGCGCACGAACAGAGATGCAAATTGAAATGAACAGAAAGCTGGCTGCCGATTCGGTGTACGCAGGCAATAATCCCGCAAATTCTTAAAAATATATTTATGCAAATTCATATTGCCAATGGCTGGGTGCTATTTTGTATTTCGTTTGGGCTTATGCTGGCAACCACATTTATTATGAGCCGGTTAAGCAGGCATTTTTATACCCTGGATGTAGGTGTGCGCCGGTTTAGTATCATGGATATTGAGTGGCCTGCCTCACCAATTGAGTTTAGAAACCTGGTAGCAGGTATGTTTCAACTTCCCGAACCAAAGCGGGCAAAAGCGATCAGCTCTTTTAAAAAACATTTGATGATCGATTTTTTATTTATGCCTGCCGTATATGGCTCCATATTTTTATTGTGTATGAAAATTTCGCTTAAGATGAGTACTTTCGGCACAGGCTTTTTTGCTTTTTTGGCCTGGGCGCAAATAGTAGCTTTTTTACTGGATATCATCGAAAATATATTTCTGTTTAAAAAGCTAAAACCCGATTTGCAGGCATTCAGCAAAAGTACTTATAAGGCTATGCAACTGCTTGAGATTATAAAATGGGGCTTACCGCTGTTTTCGGTGATATGCGCTTTTTCAGCAGTGCTGTACTTTTGGTTAAATGGTTTGTACGATAAACAATCCCTAACCTACGCCGTCGTCATTTTTGTGGAAATAGCTTTGTTTATGGTGATAAGCAGGTTTGCAGGCGGTACCAGTAAAAAAAAGAAAAACAGCCAATAATTCTTATAATCCATATTTTAACCACAGAGAAACACCGCAGTCTTTCACAGAGAACACAGAGAGAGACAGTTGCCTCCATCTTTGTGAGTCTTTCGGGTTTAATGTGAGCGGGCTATTCGTTGTACTTTATAATGGCAGGTTGTTTCCATTGCTATGATCGAGCGTAATCATTATTTTTTAATCACCGCGAATACCAGGCGCTAAGGCTCAAAAAACTGTCAACAAGTTGTCACTTTTTTCGGGTTTAGAAAAGCATATTTTCCATTTGGTTTAGGTCTTATTTTAAAACAACCAGCAATTTCCTCTCAATACCTTATTGCATATTTTTCAATGGCGCTTCCGTCTTCTTCAACAAGATATATTAATTAGTCTAGTCTATGTGAAACCTATGTTTCTCAATTGTGTCTATGTGGCAGGATTTTGCACCCACGCCATTCGGCGGGGCAGTCACATAGAAACATAGTAATCATAGTAAGGCACATAGAAGATAATGAGGTTTTAAAAGTATTGCGCTTTAGTTTCTATAAAGGCGGACACTTCTTTTACCCCTTGGCAGGCTTATTTTCGGAAACGAAAAATTCGTAGAATCTTGCTCAGAAAAAGCAAAGTAACACCTGTCTTCGTTTGCGAATATCGGCGGTCAAAGGAAGGAAGTAAACAAAGCGACATCGACTTACAGAAAATTACACCAGGTTGTTCTTAGTTGCCATTTTTATGGCCTGCGCTTTACAGGTTACGTGCAATTTGTTGTAAATGTTCGATATATGGTTTCGCACCGTATGAGGGCTCACAAAAATTTCTTCAGCAATATTTTTGTAGTCAAGGCCATCTACCAAAAGTTTCAAAATTTCTCTTTCTCTGTCGCTTAAACGAAAATCATTGGCCGTCGGCAGGGGCAGGTCCGAAATGGTGGCCCTGCTTAACATATCGAGTGCTTTACGTGCAATACGGGGGCTCATGGGCGAGGCGCCGTACAGCTTTATCTGGTGAATGCCATCTAAAATAACACTTACCTTTTCGTCTTTTAACAGGTATCCGCAGGCGCCGGCTTTTATGGCTTCAAAAATCTTTTCATCATCGTCGAATACAGTCAGCATCAAAAATTTTACAGCAGGGTATAGCACCGAACATTGGCCCACTGTATCTATTCCGTTTAAAAAAGGCATTTCAATGTCCATTAAAACAATTTCGGGTAAATCAGCATTTTCGGTATTTTTCATTTGTTTTAAAAAATGCTCGCCATCTGTTGCTATAAATAATACATGAATGCTTCCGTCGTAAATAATACGCTCGGCTAACAGCGACCGGTTTTGCCGGTTATCGTCTACTATTGCAATTTTTATTGGATGCATACAGTAAAGTAAAAATTGATATCTGATTGGTCAATAGTTCATTTGCATTAATTTTTACAGTAAACCCGCAACGGTAATAGCCGTTCCCTTATCAATTGCAGTTTTAATGGTAAAAATGTAGCCGGCTTCTTTGGCCCGGTTTTCCATTATCTGCAGGCCAAAATGTTCGCCATTAATACGGTCAGGTTTAAAACCAATGCCATCATCTTCAAGCCTTATCTCAAATTGATGAGATTTGGCAACCACGTTCAGTTCAAGATTTTTTGCCTTTGAATATTTGAGGGCGTTATTAACCCCCTCTTGAAATATTCTAAAAATATTTAACGCCTGAACGGGTTTTAGCGAAATATTGTATTCTATATTTTCTAAAACCCTAAAATGCATGCCGGGCTGAAACTGGATGAAAGATTGAATATAGGCCTTTAGCTTATCAGAGAACTCCTCAATGTTTATCTGGTCTCTGCTTAATGCCCAAATAGTTTCGCGAAGCGATCGCATTAAACCATGACTTGTTTCGTTAATAATCTGCAGCCGCTTTTTCTGCTCTTCGCCGGTGAGCGGCGCAGGTGAATCGATCATCCAATCAATATTACTGTTAATAAAACTAATCTGGGCGCCCATATTATCGTGCAATTCGGCGGCAATTCTTTTGCGCTGTATTTCTTCGGCATCGTGAACGGCGTGCTGCTCCCTTACCTGCTGATCTTCAATTATTTTTTTGAGTTTAATTTTCTGGCGGTTTCGATAATTAAAGTAGAAAAAGAAAGCTGCCATTAATACCACCACAAAAACCAAAACAGAGCCGGTTATAAAATAGTCCCTTTTTAAAATATCCAGTTTTTGCTGCATGATGATGTTTTCCTTTTTCTGTATATCGTACCTGGCCTGCAGGTTCGCTAATGCTTCGGCCGAGTTTTTTTCGAACAATGTATCTTTTAGCTGGATGATGTTTTCTAAAACAGACACATAATTTTCCAGGTCACCACCCATTTTATAGCTCTCGGCCAGCCCGGCATATAGCAGGGGCAATTTTGAATTTAAAGAATGCTTCCGGGCTTCTTCTATACCCAGATTGGCAGTTTCGATGCCCTTTTGAGGTTGCCCGTTATTTGCGTAAAAAACAGACAACTGGTAAAGATCGGAGATGGTATAGTAGGGGTCGCCAATTTGTTTACGAATTTCCAGTGCTTCTTCCAGCAGTTGCCGGGCTTTTTTTATTTCATGCTGATTGAGAAAAATATCGGCTTTAATATTCTTAGCATTGGCCAGCGAAGTCAGATCGCTGTTTTTTGATTGTATGGACCGGTCTATAAAATAGGTAGCCGAATCGTACATTCCAATATTATTATAACACGATGAGATATTGTTGAAGATAGTGGGATAACGATCGTAGAAACTTTTGTTTTTAGCTGTTGCCAAAGCCTTTCTAAACCAGGCGATTGAATTTTTAAATTGGCCCATTTCCATATAGGCCCAGCCAATACTGTTTCGGGCTTTTATTTGCATTAAAGTGTCCTGCAGCAATTCAGCCTTCTGTAATAACTGAAAGTTATTATCTATCGATTCTTTGTATTGTTCGTTTCTTATTAAGGCAACCCCTTTCAAATGAATTATATCTAATAAGAGCGAATTGTGCTGTCCGGTTTTGGACAATAATTGTAAATCGGCATTGCAGCTATCTATTACCTGTTGCGATAATCCCTTTTTTAACAAGCCGGTGTTGATGAAGAAATTTGCCCTGACAATTTTAAATGGTTTATGGTGGATTTCCGCGAGCTTATGTGCTTGCCTGGCAAACATTAATAACGTGTCGTTATTCATGGATTGCCGCTCGTTGCAAAGTAAAAACAGGATGGTTAACTTTTCTGCCTGATTATTTTGCAATCGCAGAACTGCCTTTAAACTGTCAATTTTTTTGGTTTGTGCCGTTGCAAATGCCACAGCAAATGCCGACAATAGAATTGCCAATAGTGAGGGCCGCCAGGGTTTCATGCAGACTGTTTTGTAAAAATTGCCAATAGTAAATTAATAAACAATCCGGTATAAAGGTATGCTGCCTTACAATTTGGTACAAATGCACCGGAACGCTGCGGATTTTTGTGAAGGCCAATACCAGCTGCGGCTGCAAGAATATCGGGAGGCCTACCAGGGAGTTCCGGTGTCGATATGAAAGAGAAAATGTCTGGGATCGAACTGCTGAACCGCCCCATCTCCTTCAGGAGAAGGGACAAGGGGGGATGAGGCTTTATCATCCTCCGGCTTGTCACTCCGACGAAGGAGGAGTCCCTTCTGATACGGAGTTTACAATGCAAAAAAAGGATCCTTTCCCGATCAAAATCGGAATCGGGATGACAGCGCAACCAGTTCCGTCAACCAGAGCCGTCATGCCGAATTTATTTCGGCATCCCCTGGATCGTTTAAACCTCGCCATTGTTGGTTGCTGACCAACAATTTTATCATAAACTGATACGATCGGGTCTGACCATTAGATCCATTTTATGAAACCGGGGGAAATGATTTGGGTTATTTGCAGCACTGTCTACATTGAGTGTTGGTCGGCGACCAACACTGGCAAAGGGATCCCTCCTTTGTCGGGATGACAGAAGAACAAGTGCCGTTATCCGAAGTGGCCGTGCCGATTTATTTTCAGCATCCCCCGGCTTGTCACTCCAACGGCTTGCCACTCTCCCGGTTTGTCACTCCGACGAAGGAGGAGTCCCCGACTGAAACGGAGTCTTCAATGCAAATATGGATCCCTTCACTATCAAAATCGGGATCGGGATGACAGCGCATGGAGACGCTTTCAAGGGAGTTCCGCTGTCGATAGAGAAGAGAAAATGTCTGGGATTGAACTGCTGAACCGCCCCATCTCCTTTAGGAGAAGGGGAAAGGGGGATGAGGCTTTACATCGCCTCGCTTGTCACTCCGACGAAGGAGGAGTCCCTTCTGGGACGAAGTCCTCAATGAAAAAATGGATCCCTTCCCGATCAAAATCAGCCTTTTTATAGGTAAAAATTATTTTAATCATTTAAATCTAAAATCAAGTTTAGAGACAAGGCATCATCCTTTTTTACCTCAAGGAGTCTCGACTCAAAGTCTGGAAGTGCTGGGTTAGGTTTCATACTAAATAAACTCTGGCGGTCATAAGAAATAAAAAGGAGATCGAAAAAGATCAATTTCTATAAGAACTTTTGCAAAAGTAGAAAACTAATACACAATACCGACATAATTTAATTTAATAAAACAGCTATATTTAATAATGAAATAAAGGGGAGACTTACAAAAAAGTAAAATAAACTACGCTTATAAAAAGGCTGATTTTGATCGTGAAGGAATCCTTCAATGGTCAAAAAGAATTCTTTAAAGAACAACTAATTTAGAATTTCAAACACTTTAAAAACCGTTGTTGTAAACTTGTAATAAAAGCCTGAAAGGCCGTAATACCCATAGCCGCGGGTGAAGCCCGCGGAAAAAAAGCGGAAGATGAATATAAGCCCTGCAAGGGCGCAATAATAGCGGAAGATAGGTGTTAAGGCGGAAGGCGTAGGGTAAAGGGCAGAGGCTGAGAGGTGAAGGGGAACGTCATTCCGATCCTTTGGATTTCGTCATAAAATTTTTAGGAGATGCTGTAATTTCAGCATGACCGCTCCCTTTTTTTTCAATAAAAAAGAAATTACCTAATGTCATTCCGACGAAGCCCAATTGTCATTCCGACGAAGGAGGAATCCTTCAATGGTCAAACGGAATTCTTTAAAGAACAACTAATTTATATTTGGAATTTCAAACTCTTTAAAAACGTTTTTGCAAACTTGTTACGGAAGCCTCTGGATTTTTATAGTCGTTTTCCAGGGGATCCTTCCTTCGGCGGGATGACAACCCATATGTCATCCCGACGAACGAGGGATCCGTTGTTGTTTTGTAGGGGATTCCTCCTACGTCGGAATTACATGAGAAGTCGGAAGGACAAGCGGGGTCGGACAAATAAGCTTTGCCTGTCCGACTGGCGTCAGCCGGGCGGGCGTGAAAACTTCGAATGTAAACAGCCTAGCTTAGCCAATACAAATATTCAAAATTGACCATTCAACATTCACCATACCCAACCACCCACAACCTATGCCTGACTTTAAAAATTTTGAATGGAGGATATTACTTCGGGTATTGCTGATGTTTGCGGCAGTAAGCCTGGCGTCGATTCTGTTTATAAAGCAATTGTATGGTTACGCAGGCCTGCTTTTACCCCTCATCATCTACCAGGTGGTAGAATTTTATAGGTTTCACCATAAGGCATACGATGAACTGAACCAGTTTGTAGAGTCAATACACTACCGCGATTTTAGCCGCAATTTTGACGTGACCCATGCACCCATAGAATTAAAACCGTTGCGCAAGGGTTTTAATGAAATCAATTCCACTTTTAAGGTTATTAGTAAAGAAAAAGAAACCCAATATCAATATTTGCAAAAAATACTTGAGCTGGTTGATACGGGTATTTTATCGTATAAAGAAGCCGATGGGACCGTTGTTTGGATGAACGACTCATTGAAAAATATGCTCCAGCTTCCATACCTCAAAACCATTCATTCGTTGCAAAAAAGAGATGCCGATTTGTACGATCATATAGGAACGCTAAAACCCGGCGAGACAAAGATCGCCACTGCCCATTTAGAAAAAAGCTCTTTTAAAATATTGGTGTCGGGTACCGCTTTTCAAATTGACGGGGAGAAATTTAAGCTGGTAGCTTTTCAAAATGTTGATGAAGCATTGGATGAAACCGAATCGAAAGCCTGGCAAAAGCTGCTGAATGTAATGACCCACGAGATCATGAACTCTATTGCCCCTATATCGTCGTTGGCTGATACCTTAAAATACCGTTTGAAGGAGTCACTTACTTCTTTAGACAATTCAAACGGCGGGGTAGATGACCTTGAGCTGGGAATAGAAACGATCAAACGCCGCAGCCAGGGATTATTGAAATTTGCCGAAACCTATCGGAACCTGAATAAGATTACCACCCCCAATCTAACAAAGGTGTATGTAAGAGATCTGTTTGAAAATCTGCACCACCTTATGCAGCCAACGCTGGAAGCGAAGAATATTGAAATGGACATTATTTTAAAAGATACCAGCCTGGTGCTGGAGGCGGATACCAGCCTGGTTGAACAGGTACTCATAAACCTGGTGGTCAATAGCATAGAAGCTTTAAAAGACATCAAAAATGCCCGAATCGTTTTAAATGGTTTTCGCTCTAACAACAACCGGGTTGTCATAAATATTTCTGATAATGGCAGTGGCATGCCGCAGGAAGTAACCGAAAAGATCTTCATTCCTTTTTTCAGCACCAAAAAAAGCGGCAGCGGTATTGGCCTCAGCCTTTGTAAACAAATCATGATGCTGCATAAAGGCAACATACAGGTGCAGTCGGTTGTGGGCAAGGGTACTGCTTTTTCGTTGCATTTTTAGAAAGGCGAAAATATTGAATGTATTGTTTTGTCTGGTGTCGTTCGGCATCCCAAAAAGGCTGACCTCAAAATATCGATTGACCTAATTATCCTATAGTAAGGTAAACCCCGTGTTCGGTTGGCGCAATGCAACTAAATTGTTGATTAATCTTTAATTTTTGTAACCCACCGAAAATATTGGAAGAACATCATCAGCAGCGCACGGCTCAGGAGGTGCAGCGCACCGCTAATATTTGTAGAATAAAATAGTAGAGGAAATTCAGAAGGTGCAGCGCACCGAAATATTAAATCTTGTGAGCGGCCAACTGCTAGGTCACAGGGTATTTTTCGGATATCCCGGTGCGGTACACCAGGAATGATGCTCTAACAATTTTCAATTTTATATCTATTTCATTTTTTGGTTTTATTCGGATATTCTGGTGCG
>JBBRCW010000004.1:0-56887 GCA_038204535.1 Chitinophagales bacterium
TCTTGACGAATATATCTTTAGGTTCAACAGGAGGAACAACAGGGCATCAATATTCAATTCGATAATTTTCAGATTTATGAACGCTGCACCAAAGACCTATGCAGATTTAAAAGCTAAATGCGTACAAAATACCTAATCCTAAACATCTATTATGAAAAGTTATTTGATTAAATGCGGCCTTTTAATTGTTTTCATAGCATCCGGATCTATCCAAACAAGTTTTGGCCAGAATGTTTCGGGCGACACTTTAAAAAGTATGATGGTGAAGGATTGGGAACGGGCAAAAACCTACACCGATGCCTATTTAAACGTTATGCCGGGCAATAAGTATTCTTTTACTCCAAATGACAGTATTAGAACCTTTGCCCAGCAGATGCTGCACCTTGCACAGGCCAATATGTTTTTTATTATGACCGCCACCGACGAAAAACCGACTTTCGGCGGACGCGACCTCGAGAAAACTTCCAGCGCCCAAAGTGCCGATTCGGTCAGGTACTACGTGGATAAAAGTTATGACTTCGCCATTCAGGCAATAAAAAATTTAAGTCCGGGAAAATTCATGGAAATTAAAACGATTAATATGGGACAGGCAATGAATGCTACCCGGCTTTCATGGTTAAACAAGGCTTTTGAACATCAGACGCACCATCGCGGACAAACCACCATTTATTTAAGAACAGCAGGTATGCATCCTCCACAGGAGATGTTGTTCTAAGTTTTTCTTTACCGCGTAAGTACAAAGACAGAAATCCTATATGTTCTATTCCTTTTGAACCACTAAGGCACCAAGTGCACTAAGAAACACAAAGGCTTAGTGCACTTGGCTTTCATACCTATGTGAAACCCTATGTTTTCTATTGTGCCTATGTGGTAAAGCCCTCGTGAATTTTTTGAACCACTAAGGCACCAAGCGCACTAAGAAACACAAAGGCTAAATGCAGCTTGGCTTTCATACCTATGTGAAATCCTATGTTTTCTATTGTGCCTATGTGGTAAAACCCTCTTAAACCTTTTGAACCACAAAGGCACGAAGCACACTAAGAAACACAGAGTCTTGATGCACCATGGCTTTCATACCGATGTAAAAATCTATGTTCTCTAATGTCCCTATGTGGTAAAAAAAGGCCGCTATCACTTGAAATAGTAAGAAAAGGCTACACGGGTAGCAAACGGTGTACCTGGCGTAAAACATATTTCTTCAACGGCTGATCGTTCGTTTTTTAACCGGGTGGTCGTATTAAATTGAGTTTCTTTCCATTTGGTATTGGCCAAATTATTAATCACCAGGCTTATTGAAAATTTCGATGTGGTAAAACCCGCAGTCGCGTCCATAATAAAATAGCCATCTGCTTTTATCGACTTGTCTTCATTTGCCGGTCGTGAAGAAATAAAACGGTAACGGGCGCTGGCGTTCAAACCATTTTTTGCCCTGTAAGCCAAACCGCCCGATCCCGACCAAACCGGCGCTAAAGGCACATAATTCTGTCCTTTTGAGGCACCTGCGACTCTTGCATGCGCATAATTCAGATCTGCATCAAGATAGAGGGAGTTTATTGGCTGATAACGGGCCGAAAAATCTAATCCATACCTGCGGGTTTGGCCGCTAAATTCTACAAAACCTCCGTCGCCGCTATAAACAAATTCCTGCTGCAAATAGCTGTACCAGACCGCCGCCTGCATCACCAGGTTTTTCAACGGCTTTTTCACCCATCCAATATCCGCTCCGTACACTGCCGGCAAACTACCGGTGCCTTGTTCGGCCACCACTGCCCTTGCATCGTTTGAATGAAAACCTTTACCCGCTGATACATAGATTTGCGTGGTATTATCTACGGAATAGTAAAAATTTATTTTGGGGCTTACAACGTTTTTTTGCGCCTTAAATAATCCTATACCGTTTAGTGTGCTGTCGCCGGGTAATCTGTTTTTATAGGCAAAATAAAATTGGTCGAATCGCAAACCGGCTTTCATTGTAAAGCGTTTACCGAAAGCAAGTGTTTCATCCAGAAAAAGCGAAACGGAAGTTTGACGAATATTACCCAGTTTGATAGGAGTTAGTAATGTAATCCGGTCTTTTGTATGGCTTAACTCCGATCCGTTTATAAGGTCGGCCCGCACCTGCATTCCAGCTTCAGATAACAATTTGCTTTTGCCCAAAAAAGACGTTCGACGATAATTTCCATTGTAACCGATCATATGGCGGTTTTCGCGTTGCCTTATTTGGTCGCCGTTGGCTGTATCAATCAAAAAAAAGGAGAAGTTTGAAAACAGGTCAAAACCTGCGTTCGAATAAAACAACTGGTTCTTAAAAACGTTTCCGTTATTAAAACTGGTTACTGTTTGCAGATTTATATTGCTGCGGCGGGTCTCACCTCCCTCGTTTGGATCTATGGCGCCAAAAAAACCGATCACCTTTGCCTCCACAGCCCGGACCGGAATTTGCCCCGACGCATCCCAGCTACTGAAAAACGTTCCGCCAGACAGCGATAGCATTGTATTTGAAGCGAGCTTTCCGGTGTATTTTGTAAAAACATTTACCCTTTTAAAATGCTGCGAATTTTCGAAATAGCCATCCGAAAAACCGTATTCAGCCGCTGCATACCACGACTGCTGTTTTTCGCGACTTTTTTCATCCAGCAGGTTCATCAACCCTGCAAATCGATAGGTATTAAACATGCCTGCTTCGGCCGTTAACATATTTCGATCAAGGTAATTTTTTGTTTGATAAGAAACATTACCTGCTGTGGCAAAGTCACCAACATTTGCGGCGTATGGCCCTTTATTAAAGTTGACGGCCTCAATCGTTTCCGGAATAATAAAATGGCCGTCAGCATATCCCTGTCCGTGTGCATGGCTCACCATATTAACCGGCATGCCATCGGCCTCCAGCCTTACATCCGTTCCGTGGTCCGCATCAAAACCCCTTAAAAAGATTTGCTCCGCCTTTCCACCACCCTGGTGCTGCCCGATAATTAAACCAGGTACAATCTGCAAAACCTCCTGCGAATTACTTACGCCCCTCATGGCTATATCAGCGGTTGAAATGCTTTTATAAGGGTTAGCGGAATGGGTGCTTACCAATACATCACTCAGCAAAACCTGCTTTGATTTTAATAGAATTGTTTCATTATTGCCAAGGGCAGATATTGATACAGCCTTTTCATTAAATCCCACACAATTGACCAGGACTTTAGCAGCGGTATCAAAATTTCCTTTAAAGGCAAAACCACCATTGACATCCGTAATCACTGAATAGTTATTTAGAGGAATCGAAACGGTTGCGCCTTCCACTGGCAGAAGGTTTGTTTCATCCAGCACCCGGGCCTTTACAATTACCTGTGCCTTTAAATTACCTGCGCACAAAATCAATAACATCAGTATAAAAAATCTACACATATTGAAGTATAAAATGTAAAAAATAGATTGGCTGTCTTATGGAACTATCCTGAATCGGCATGCTCTAACAGCAATCAGAATAAGCCAAATTGAAATACAACAATGCAATGCCTATTTCAGATTTGCTTTGGCAGTTTTAAAAGTATACTGCTTAAAAATTACCTTCTTTAATCTATTTTTTTGGGAGGGGGTCCAGCCGGCGAATGCCTGGCCGCTGAGAGGGCAGACGTTAAAAAATCGGGAAATATTAGACTTGCCGAGAAATGGTTTTTGCCTTCAATTTGAGTAGAAGAGGCCAGATGGACCGACACCTGGTTTTCATTTTTAGGACCATTATTTTGCTGTTGATCGCTTTCCTTTTGCTTGCTTTCAATTTCTTTTTCAAGATGATGGCTACCGTAAATGGCATGCACTTTAGACAAGTGTTCGGCTTCATAAAATTCGTGGTTCCACCAATTGTTTACCACTGGCAACAAAGGCGTTACAACGGTAAAACCATAGAGCAACAATAAATAATATGCAACAATATATTTCAAACCACCCAGGTTATTTACCCATGTACGGTAAAATTGTTAATAGGGTTTTAACAAAAAAAAAATTTACCTGGCTTATGAATATGGCAATTTTGAAAAGGCATCTTTTAAAAACCTTCTCTGGCTGTTTCCGCAAAGACTTGTTTACAGGTGGCTGATGTAGTTCGTTTTGTTCAGGGCATACCGCAGAGCCATAAAAGGCGAATTACAACATTGGGGCGTTTTAAAGCGGACAGGCAACGTAAAGGATATTTAATTGCCGGAAGGTG
This sequence comes from Chitinophagales bacterium, assembly GCA_038204535.1. Classification (GTDB taxonomy): domain Bacteria; phylum Bacteroidota; class Bacteroidia; order Chitinophagales; family Chitinophagaceae; genus Segetibacter. The sequence goes on from JBBRCW010000004.1 coordinate 4,199, forward strand.
TGTAACCGGTATAAGATTTTGTTTATTTTCTTTTAGTTAGGTTTACCTTCCTTAGCTATTGTTGGCTGCCGACCAACAATATCATCATAAACTAATACGTTGCCTACAATTATTATGAACATCTCAATCTTTGAAAAAGCCATACGGGAATACCAACCGGAAATCATTAGGTATCTTCTTGTTGCTGAAACTCCTCCTAAAAGTAACTCCAAAAGATTTTTCTATTTTGAAAATGTTGATGAGCAAGACAGCCTTTTCTTGGAGACCATGAAATGTTTGTACCCTAACGACACAAGAAATGTTGAAACAAAGACAATACGAGCAAACAAGTCATCCTTTCTTAGGAGATTTCAAAAAGATGGTTTCTACTTAATAGACTCTCTGGATACTCCTTTTGAGGAAAAATACTCAAGCAAAAAGAAAGAAGCTCTTTTAAGGGCAGGACAAAAAGAACTGCTTACTAAGATTACCAAATTATGTTCAAAAAAAACAAAAGTGATTTTGATTGCTGCTCCTGTTTACAACGCTAACTATTCATTTTTAATCGAAAATGATATAAACGTAATTAATAAATCTTTAGTTGATTTCCCTGGTTCAGGTGGACAGAAAAAATTTCAAGAAAAATTCAGGCTTCTCATTACATAACTGCAGGCAACATTAAGAACAATATCCCAAAGCCCCCGCAAAAAAGCCGCTCTGCAATAAAACATCGGGGCTTTTGGCTATTGTTTGTTGAACCGACGCACATCAAAGGCCCGTCAATTACCTAGGAGATTAGTAGCTTTTGTGCTTTGTAATGCCTGTTGGTTTTTGTCTGCATTTGATTGGGGTTGCGGTATCTGAAAGTTGCTGGTTTGTACAAGGCCATATCGCCCCTTACCAACTGGCTGACAGTGCTGAGATGGTTTGTTTGTCGATATATGTTTTCTATACATTTAGCCATTTTTGGTCGCTGACCAACAATATTATCATAAACCCATACGAAAGGGATTGACTAATCACCCCATTTATTGAATCGGTGAAAATGATTTCGGTTTTTTGCAGTAATCATTAAGTGTTGGTCGGCGACAAAAACTGGCAAGAGGATATTCAAATGCCGGAAGGTGTGCAACCGGTATGAAAATCTGCTGAATTTCTCAGTGCCTGCCCCCCTTATGACATTGATTCCCGCCTCAAATTAATCCCTGTAGCCATTGTTGGTCGCTGACCAACAATATTATCATAAACACATACGATAGGGGTTTGACCGATATCCCAATTTTATAAAACCAGTGAAAATGATTTCGGTTTTTTGCAGCGCTCATTAAGTGTTGGTCGGCGACCAACACTGGCAAGTATAACCCGTTCCCGGTTTTTTTATTTATTTAATAAGCATCTCTTTCTTTTGGGTTTGCAGCCGCTTTTTTCGTAGACCGGAAAGATAAAGCGCCGTTTCGTCTATTTTATCGGTGCCAATATAATCTGCACGTATTTTCATTTGCAAAAGATGCGATACTTCGGTATCGGGCGCTGCCCAAAAACGAATGGGTTTACCCAGGGTGTGAACGCTGTCTATAATGTGCTGTAATTTCTTTTCATCATTCTGATCGATTTTTCCGGCTCCATTCCATTTGGAAATTTTGTCAAAAGGCAAACTTACCAGACCTACCCTTTTCCATTCTTCGGTATCATGTGGGTTCACCAGGTTGTCATCAAACAAAATAAACGACGGATAATTAGCGTATGCCGCCGGCAGCGGCCTTTCGCCGCTTATCAAAATGGTGAGGCGGTTAGGGTGGTCGCTGGTAGATAGATAGGGATAGAGCGGGCTTAATTCTTGCACCAGCAACTTTAACACCTGCTGATGATCTTCTTTTATATCAACCAACAGACGTACCCTCCGCTTGTCATCCGCTTTAAAACCTGCGAGCAATGGTTCCAGGTAAAAATGTTTTAATGTTCGTTGCGGGTCAATTTCTTTTTTGTCATGCGCTACAGCAAGTGTGCCATTCATTGCAAAAACATCGGCTTCTATACTTCCAAAACCGGCAATATAGGCCCGGGTGAATGGTACACTGTTTTCGTAATCGTTATGCGAATGGGCATTTGTAACCGAATACTGGCTTACTGGCGCTTTACAATTTACCAGCAAAAAAACGATGCAGGGAAAAATCCAAAAACAATTCTTCATTTAAAAATTAATTAGTGTAAAAGTTTGTAATTTGTTTAATAAATGTTCTCATCCTGATGGAGGATGCCTGAAATTCAACTTATTTTCATGGCTTCATTATTCTCTATGAAACGACCGCCCCTTTTCTTGAATGACATCCCGTTCATTTTTTTTGATCCTAAAAATACGATTGTATGCATACAAAATTCTACGCCCGGTCTAAACTGATTAAAAATTTACTAATTAATAACCTGTCGAAGTATTATTGATAAGATAACCTGAACGGGTTACCAAACCGTTTATTTTTGAACCTTCATTTTTTACTAAACCAAAACTACAACCCATGGGTAAAATCAACTTACCAATGTTTTGCCGCACCTGTCTGGCTGCGGCATTACTAATTGTTATGTGCTTTTTTTCTCCTCAAAGTGCCTTTGCACAGCAAACCATCAATGGCACTATTAACGATGGTGCAGGCAAACCGCTATCAGGTGCCACCATTGCGGTAAGAAACGGCAATTCAACCACGGTTTCCGATGCCAATGGCGCTTTTTCCATTTCAGTACCATCGCCAACCAGCGTTCTTGTAATCAGCTATATAGGTTTTACAACACAAGAGATCGTTGTAGGTAACAGAAGGAGTTTATCTGTTAGCCTGTTGTCTAACAATGCTGAACTAAACCAGGTAGTGGTGGTGGGCTACGGTACCCAAAACAAAAAAGATGTAACTGGTTCAGTCAAATCGCTAAAAAGCGAAGATTTTAACCGGGGTATCATTAATTCGCCCCAGCAATTATTACAAGGTAAGGTTGCCGGTGTAAATGTAACATCAGCAAGTGGCGAGCCGGGTGGCGTTCAAGGTATTACCATAAGGGGGCCGGGCGGTGTTCGATCGGGAAGCACACCGTTATTTGTGGTTGACGGGCTTCCGCTTGACAATGCCGGAACAGGCGGCGGCGATCCCCTGAATTTTTTAAATCCGCAGGATATTGCATCCATCGACGTTTTGAAAGATGCGTCGGCAACGGCAATTTATGGAGCCCGGGGGGCGAATGGCGTTATTTTAGTAACGACTAAAAAAGGAAAAGCCGGCACTTCTATCATGACCCTTTCGGCAAACCTGGGGGTTTCAAATATTGCCAATAAATTACCCGTTTTTAGCGCAGCCGATTTTAGAAAAGAAGTGGTAAGAATTGGCGGCACCCTGGATGATAAAGGCGGATCTACCGATTGGCAAGACATAGTTACCCGCACCGCCCTTACCCAAAATTATAACTTAACGCTGAGCGGCGGGTCCGAAAAACTTACTTACTATGCATCGTTTGGCATGCAAAAACAAGAGGGAATTTTAAAAAACAATTCCCTTGACCGATACACCGGCAGGTTTAACGCGACACAAAAATTTTTAGACGACCGGCTAATCATCGACGCGAATTTAAGCGTAGCCAACACCGTCAATAACCGCCCGCCTATTACCAGCGTTCTGGGTGATGCTATTTCTAATAATCCCACCTATCCGGCCTACGATGCCAATGGCAATCGGGCGCAATATGTTAACATCAGCAATCCGCTTAACTATTTTTCGCTGGATAAAGATGTTGCCAACATAAACCGGGTCATAGGAAATATCACCCCTTCGTTTCGCCTGGCAAAAGGGCTGATCTATAAACTCAATTTCGGCATCGACAATTCTAACAGCGACCGCGACCTGCAAAGCCTGTCAAGCGCCGTACCACAGCGCGATGGCCGGTTAGAAACTTACTATGTTTATAACAAGAATACGCTTATTGAAAATTACATCACTTACAATCTGGTGAAGGGCTCACATAACATAACAGCATTGGCAGGTCATTCTTACCAAAAAATTTCTGTAAGGGGACGTAACACCAGTATTAACCGTTTTCCTATCGGCGGGGTAGAGCCCATTTACAATCCGGGTGTTGGGCAGGAACTTACACTGGCTAACAACAGGCCGGGCGGATATGCCTACGTTAATGAGCAGCAGTCATTTTTTGGCAGGGCTACCTATCAATTCGATCGTAAATACCTGGCCACAATTAATTTTAGAGCAGATGGTTCTTCTAAATTCGGACAAAATAATAAATACGGATATTTTCCATCGTTCTCCTTAGGATGGATATTATCAGAAGAGGAATTTCTTAAAGACTCCAAATTCAGCAACTTAAAACTGAGGGCCGGCTGGGGCAGAACGGGTAACCAGGAAATACCGCCGAAAATTACCCAGCCCCTCTTCACAACACTAGGCGGTAGTTATCCATTGTATCCATCGGGCACCTACCCTGCCAGTTATACTTATGTTAGATTGGCCAACCCCGACATACAATGGGAAGTCTCAGAACAATCAAACGTAGGGCTTGATTTTGGATTGCTGAACGGACAATTGAATGGTACCATTGACCTTTTCCGCAAAGTATCCACCAATATTTTATTGCAGGTAACCCCTGCAGACCCCGTACAGCCTTCATCGGAAGTATGGACGAATGTAAAGGATATGAGCATTACCAATAAGGGCATAGAATTCGATTTGAATTACAACCGGCAAATAAACAAAAACGTGCATTTTAGTGTCGGTGGAAACCTGACGCTCATTCATAACCGGGTTAAAAATTCGCCCTACACGGTTATACCATCAGGCTCCGCATCAGGTTCAGGGTTAACATCAGCAACCATTAATGGCTATATTAATAATCAGCCCATTGGTACGTTTTATTTGCTTGAGTTTATAGGTATTGGCAACGATAGCCTCAGCGCTTACCGCGATGTTGATAAAGACAATATCATAACCGATAAAGACCGTCAAACACTGGGTTCGGCGCTTCCTAAAACCATTTATAGTTTTTATGGAGATGTTGCGGTGAAGGGTTTTGATCTTGCTATAAATTTTAATGGTGTGTCTGGAAATAAAATTTATAACAATACCGCCAATTCAAATTTTTATAAAGCCAAACTGGCCAAGAGTGTAAATACAACACCATCGGCAATTGTCGATTTAAAGGAATCAAATAACAACGCGGCAAGGGTAAGCAGCCGATACCTGGAAGATGGCAGCTATCTGCGTTTAAACAATATGGCATTGGGCTATAATTTTAATACAAACGCATTGGGTATAAGTAATTGGGCATCGTCCGTAAGGTTATCTGTAACAGCTCAAAATGTATTTGTTTCTACCAATTACAGCGGCTACGACCCCGAAGTGAATGCTGATCGCAATATCGGAAACATATCCAGTTATGGTATAGACTTTCTAAGCTATCCGAAAGCAAGGTCATTTATTGTTGGACTAAACGTTACTTTTTAAAATATTGATACAATGAAAAAGACAATCATAAAAAGTTTTATTATGGCCTCCGGCATGCTGATAGCTACCGGCTGCACAAAACTAAACGAAACCATTTTAGATGAATCGTCCGTTACCGGACTAACCGACATAAAACTGGCCGAGGGCACCCTTGCTCCAGCCTATGCGGTGTTACCCACCATTTTTCAGCATACCAATCTCTTTGCATTGCAGGAAATTTCGACGGATGAAGCGATACTGCCCTATAGAGGCGGCACTGATTGGGGCGATAATGGAATTTATATTTCTTTACACAAGCACGAGACCACCAGCACCGACCCCAACGTAAGAAATACGTGGAATAACATCGTGCTGGGCATTTCAAGGTCCATTACCGCCATTTCTTCACTTACAACAAATAAGGACCCGAACGCTAAAATATTTCTGGCAGAGGCCCGTGGCATCCGGGCGTATTATTCCATGCTTACGCTCGATTTATTTGGGCTGGTATTTGTAAAAGAAGACCCCAGCGGCATATCTAAAGTAGTAAGAAATGATGAAGCGATAGAATACATTAAGTCGGAGTTATTGGCTATAGAACCGGTATTAAACAATACCGCCGGACCGGGCCGTATAACCAAGGCAGCGGTTTGGGGTATGCTTGCACGTCTTCATTTAAATGCGGCGGTTTATCGCGATCGCTATGCGGCAAACTTTACTTTTAAAAGCGAAGACATGGACAAGGTCATCGAATATTGCGATAAGGTCATTGCCTCGGGCGATTATAAACTTGCACCGGAATTCTTTTCAATTTTCAACGACAATAACCACACGAATAAAGAACTGATTTTTGCGGTTGACCAGCGGGCAGATTTAAATGGCCACAACCGTATGGCTTATTTCTCATTGTCGGGCGACCAGTTTCCATTACCGGCATATACAGGCGCAAATGGCACCGATGGCCCCGGTATTACGCCCGATTTTTACCGCACCTGGGCAAATGCCTATTCACCGGTTGACCCCGCTGTTGCCGATCCGCGGTTTTTTAAACAAAATCTTTCCATTTATACAAACCCGGCCGATTCCTGTGTTGCGGCTGAAAACTTTTACATCAATCGTGGAGTTTTAAGGGGCCAGCAATACGGCCTGACAAAAAACCCCGATGGCTCGTTTAAAAAATGCCCCGATGGAAAAATAAAAGTAAGCATGTTGTTTAATGTTACCAGGTCGCGGCCCGATTTGCCTGTAAACTTTACAGAGTTTATTGATTTTACCGTGGCGGGCAGTAACTATAATACCGGTTACAGGGTAGAAAAATACGAATTCAGCCGCGGATCTGTAAGCGGAAGAAATTTTGGCGAGCACGATATTATGATCATTCGCCTGGCCGATATCTACCTGATGCGTGCAGAAGCAAGGCTTAGAAAAGGCGGCGGCGATGCTGCCGCCCTGGCAGACGTAAATACCATTCGGGCTGCGCGTACCGCTACTACCCCTGCCCCGCCTCTTACTTCCATTTCGCCAGACCTGCTGTTTCGCGAAAGGGGTTTCGAATTGTATTGGGAACACCAGCGCCGTACCGATATGATCCGGTTTGGTAAATATGAAGGAGCGTGGACAGAGAAAAACAATACAGATAAGCAAAAAAGGCTTTTTCCGATTCCGCAAACGGCCATTGATGGCGCATCTAACTTAGAAGGTTATTTGGTTCAAAACCCGGGATATTAAGATTTATAAACCGTTCGATAAAGCAGCCTTTCAAATTTTTGGAGGGCTGTTATATTTTTTACATTCTATAATAATCATTAAAGAATTCGGCAAAAAATAAGAGCAAATTCAAAAAAATTAAACTTCGTGCCAACCTGATAGCTTCTTTTTTGTAAAGTCTGAAGGCGACGCAAGGTTATAGTACGATAGCAACCTACCCGTCTGATACAATTTTAATAATCAAAAGCATTGCGCAATGTTTTATCGCATTGAATTTTTATCTTTTAATATGTTTTAAATTGCACCAAAACCTATTATTGAAACAGGAATTTGATGTGAAATACCCGGTCAGCTTGCACTTTACTTATTTGCCGGGGTTTGCCGCTTATATAAAGAAAAACCAATTACAAGCACTTGTAAAGGAGCAGTTGCGTATTGCCAGGGAGATTGAAATTCCATTGTTAAAATATCTTTCGCACTTGTCTGAGGATGAGCTAATGCAGTTATTGATTGAAACCAGCACTGAATTATTAACTTTTTTAGAAGTAAATAATGCGAAAGGTCACATTGATCTGTCGCTTGGTCGTTGGTTAAAAAATCAATTGCCCCAATTAGAAGTGGGACACATTGTGCCCGAAGATATCACGCTTGTAAATCACATGCGTAAACGGGCATTTCAAAATTTCCTTCCTTCCTATGTTCAGGACCAGGACATTATTCTGAAAATTATAAATGAGATTGATCAATATTCGGTCGCTATCCAAACCGGTTCTTTCAAAATTTATACTTCAATTGTAAATCAACGATTAAGCGATGAAGTAAATTTTTCGGAAAAGATCAATGATACCTTGCCTGGAATACTTTACGTTTTTGATCTCGCTACGCGTTCAATTGTATTTTGTAACAGAAAGGTAACCGATTTGTTAGGCTACAGTATTCAGGAAATAAAAGACATGGGGGAGCATTTTGTTGAAACAGTGGAATATCCGTCTGAACGGAATATGGTAAAAGAGCACTTTCAAAAAATTTATACGCTTAAGGACGGTGAAATCGCTACCCTTCGTCACCGCATGAAACACAAAGACGGACATTATAATTGGATGAGTAATTATGAGACCATCTTTAAGCGGGACATGGAAGGAAATCCACAGCAAATTATCGGGATAATTTTAGACATCGATGAACTGCAGAATACTTCTGAAAAGCTAACAAAAAGCGAGGAACAATTATTAAGGGCCCAGGAATTATCGCAGGTAGGAAGTTTTGAATGGAACCTGGAAACCGGGGATGGAACTACTACGCCGCAATTATTAAAAATCCTGAACCTACGCGATAAGACCGAACTAAACCAATATGCTGAACACATCCATCCCGAAGACAAGGAAAGGGTACAAAAGATAACATCAAATGCCACTAAAGAATTAGGACTTTACGACTATGAGTGCCGGTATATAGCTGGCCCCAGCGAAAAACTTATTTGGGCAAAGGGAAGCGTTGGAATAACAGATGGTGCCTTAACAGTTAAGGGCACTATAATGGACGTTACGGAAAAATACCAGTTGATTGAAAAATTACAGCAGAACGAAAAATTATTTATAGAGGCACAGGCTATAACTCATATTGGAAACTGGGCATGGGATATGGAACAGGATAAAGTAACCTGGTCTGACGAACTGTACCGGATCTATGAAATTGAACCGCAATCAGAAGAAATAACATTCGAAAAGTATGCTGCCTTTATTCACTCTGACGATCGCGGCAGCCGATTAAGGATTTTAGACAATGCCATAAAATCAGGCAGTGCCAGTGAGTATTTTTTCAGAATCATCACCCGTAAAAATAATTTAAGGATACTGCATGGTAAAAGCCAGGTAAAAATGGATGGAAAAGGCAAACCAATTAAATTGGTGGGCACCTGCCAGGATGTAACCGAGAAACAACTTCTAATAGAACGATTGCAGCAAAGTGAAATTCTTTACAAACAGGCACAGGTTATCAGTAATATTGGCAACTGGTCGTACGACTTTAGTAAAAAGGAAATTCGCTGGTCTGATCAGATGTTTATTATCTACGGAATGGAAGTGGAAGACAGAGCAATTCAATACGATGAGCTATTCAAATATAATCATCCGGAAGATATGCAAATGGTAATTGCAGAAATGCAAAAATCAGTTGAAAAAGGTTCGCATGATATTTTTTACCGGATCATTCTGCAGGATAATTCTGAAAAAATTATACACACCAAAGGCCAGACACAATACGACGAAGAGGGTAACGCAATAGGTATGGTCGGTACTGCTCAGGATGTAAGCCGCCAAAAAATGATTGAAAATGAGCTAAGAGAAAATCAAAATTTCATTCATAAAATAACCGATGCTACCCCTTCGGTCATATCTACCTATAACGTAAAGAACGGCATCTATCGATTTGTAAGTAAAGGATTAATCAAATTGCTGGGCTACGAATCTGATGCATTATTAAACGGTGGAAATAAATTTTTTAGAACGCTATTGCATCCTGACGATGTGGAAGTGGTGCGTAGAAAAAACAAAGAAGCGCTAAATCTCTGGAACGAAAAAAAAGAAGAAAACGACGGCATATCGGAATTTCAATACAGGGTGTTGCATAAAAACGGATGCTATCGTTGGATGCATACCTATGGCAACGTTTTCGATAGAGACCAGGATGGAAACGTGCTGAATGTTTTAAATATTTCGCTGGATATAACGGATAATCTTGACAAAGAAAAAAGGCTGATAGAACAAGAGCATTTTATTAAACATATAGCGGAGGCTTCACCCACCATATTGTACTTATTTGATTTAACAGAAAGAATATTTATTTATGTAAATAAAGAAGTGAAAGAAGTGCTGGGCTACGAGCCGGAAGAGATCATTGCATTAGGCGGCAAAGTTTCTGAACAATTTTTGTTCGGCGAAGACGACATAAAATCCCGGGAAAATTATACCAGGTATAACAACACCGCAGGTTCGGCAACCATGCACCAGTTTGAAGTCACCCTAAAGCATAGAAACGGTAAACTGATCTGGATGTTAACACGCGAAATAGTTTTTAAAAGAAATGAGCAAGGAAGGCCTTTGCAGGTACTGGGTTCAGCGCTCGATATTACCTTACGCAAAGAAATAGAACAGGCGCTTATTTATAAAACACACCAGCTTGAACAATCAAATGCCAGCCTTGAAGAATTTGCGCATGTAGCAAGCCACGACCTGCAGGAACCGCTTCGAAAAATCTCAACGTTTGGCGACCGCCTGCTTACTTCTCACAAGCAGCAACTATCTGCTGAGGGAGCGTTATACCTCGAAAAGATCATTCAGTCGAGTATCAGGATGCAGCAATTGATCAACGACATACTATCCATTTCCGTTATATCGGGCGACAAGCAATTTGGATGGTACGATCTCAATACCCTGGTTGCAGAAGTTTTGCAAACGCTTGAATATAAAATTGAACAAACAAAAGCAGTAATTACATTCGATCATTTACCCAGGGCAAATGTAAATGCATCTCAAATGCGCCAGTTATTTCAAAATTTGCTTAGTAATTCCATAAAGTTTAGCCGTAAAAATGTACAGCCAAATATTACAGTAAGCCACGAATATGTTGATGAATTGCAACACACAAAGATGCAGGTCTTAAATGCTTCAAGATATATGAAATTAACTTTTAAAGACAATGGCATTGGCTTTGAAAATATGTTCGCAGACAAAATATTTAATATTTTTCAACGATTAGTTGGGCACCGCGACTATGAAGGAACCGGTATCGGCCTTTCGATCTGTAAGAAGATCGTGGAGAACCATGGAGGCAACATTTCAGCCAGGGGTGTACCTGACGAGGGCGCTGAATTTATCATAATATTACCCGTTTAACTACGCATAGCTTCTGAATAAATTATTTATAAAAGCAAAAAAGATCGAATGACTATAAGCTAAACCAGCTTTGTCATTCGATCTTTGAATTTTTATAACGATTGCTTAAACTATAAATGGATCTATTATGGCCAGCACCTGTGCTTTTGTCAATCCCTCATCGAATGCTTCGGAGGCTGCCTCTGCCGAAATGGCTTTTCCATTAATATTGGTGATTTGAATACCGGCTTGCGTGGTTACCTCTTCTCCGTCGTAAGGAGCCTGGGGAGCGCCACCACTGTTCTTAAGCGTTATCCAGGGTTTAACATCAGCAAAATTATTTGCCTTGCGCATTTGCCTGATGTGCGATGCGTGTCTGGCTTCAACTGAATGTATATTAAGTGCAGCGGTTAACAAAGCACCGCCGCCCACCAATTCTGCCGCACGGCCTTTGTAGGCTCTTACGCCGGTATCTTCAAAGGTTTGAGCAACAGCTAAAAACATGTTGTAGTTTGTAAAGACAGTTGCAAATGGTCCTGCCATAGTTCCGTTACCTCCTGAAAAATCAAAGGTTGGTTTGGCTACCGGTGTTCCGCCTGAAGAAGTTATAGCACTTTTAAGAAATGCCACGTGCGCAGTTTCGTGATTGCTGATGGTGGTAATCGCAGCTTGCGCGGCACCTGCCGGTACACCAATCACTGCAAATCTTGAAACAGCTGTCTGATAAAATTCAGCTTCCAGGTATTCAAGTGTAAGCGCGTAATTTAAGATTTCAACCACGGTATCATTCGTACCGCCGTAGGCCTTTTTGAACATTGAGCCTAGCGCCATGGGCACTGCAGCTAATACTACTTTAGAGCCCATTCTGGCAAAGCTTCTTAAGGCGTGCCTGCGAGTATCTAACCGATCATATATTTCCGGATCTGCTTTTTCTAATTCGCCAAATACATTATGTAAGTTCATAGTAATTTAAATTTAAGAGGTTGGTAAATTGCTTGCGTTAATTTTAGTTTTAACATAGGCACCGGCAATGGCTAATACCTGGGCGGGAGTACGGCTCATTTCTAATCCATTGCTGTCTATAACTTCATTATTTGCAAACGATCCATTGCTTATAAGATCACGTATCAATGCAGCATGTCTTGCTTCAACCGAAACAATCTTGCCCGCCAATACCAGGTAGTCTGACGATTTTATAAGCGCACCGGCACCGTTGTAAGCAGAAACACCCAGATCTTCAAAAGCCTTTGCAGTACCTAACACACTATCGCGGCTGCCAAAATTAATAGCCGAGAAATTTACCTCCAGTCCGGCAATAGCGTTACCACCCAAAGCATTTTTGAAGAACTCACGATGGGCAATTTCATGATCGCGAATGTCTTTTAAATGCGTGCTCTCCGCTACAGTAATACCTGTGTAAGGTGTTGTCAAAACCTGTATATAAAAAGCCGCCTCCAATTGTTCTAAAGCATAGGCATAATTCAATATTCCTACATCTCCGCTTCCAAGATTTACACCTTCAGCATTCATGTCATCGTCTTTCTTACAAGATGCTGCCATTAGCACAAGTCCGGATGCAGCGCCTGCAAAACCAAGGAATTTTCTGCGCGACAGAGGAGTTACACCAGTATGCTTCCCGACTAGCATTGCCCTTTCTAAAGCTGTTTCATTTGTCATGATAAATTATTTTAAATTTTTAAAATCAAAGGGCAGTAGATTTTCAGCACCCTCGTATTAATTACGAAATACCACAAAGCTTAGATTGGCTATTTCAATATTATTTTAAAACTTTTTCTATTTCTCCTCTCATGCTGTTGTTTGCCCTGCTGTTTTTATGCAGAAAAATTTTATGGGGATAGCATTGACGCAAAAAACTTCGGACATGAATTTTACCAGGTTATTTTTTATAAAGCACAAAGCAAATGTATGGTTTGGTAATCGCCATAGCAGCATTTGCAGCAAGAACGCCTACCCATTTGCGAAAACAGTTGTAGAAAATAATTCCCACTTATAGAGAGAAGAGTAATCAACTTGCAAAAGCGCACAGGCTTTGCAACTATTATTCCATAGTCTCAATAAATATCAGTCCGATAACTTTTCCAGGCATCTATTTAGATCAATGGGCTTGGCTAAAACACCTTCAAAAAGGTCACCTTTTTTATCTAACCGTTCAAATATATTGTGGATGGTGAATTGGGATGGATGGAGCCCTTTCTTTACTTCGCTCCAGTCGAGCGGGGCAGACACTGTAGCGCCGGGCTTTGGCCGCAGGCTATATACCGAGGCGATGGTCTGTCCCTCGCTGTTTTGCAGATAGTCCAGATAAATCTTTTTATCACTTCGCTTTTTAAGGCTGCGTACTAATGTTGTAGAGGAGGGTAGTTTTTCATTGACAAGCATGCAAACCAAATGAGCAAAATTTTTCACTTGTTCATAGGTATATTTTTTACCGGTGGGCACATACACATGCATGCCCGATGCTCCGGATGTTTTACAAAAACCTGTTGCACCGGCTCTGTCTAAAACCTGTTTGACAGCAATAGCCGCTTCAACTACTTCATCAAAGGTATTCTTGCCCGAAGGGTCAATATCAATAATAAGATAGTCAGGATAATCCAGCTTTTTTGTGGTGGAATGCCAGGGATTTATTTCGATGCAGCCCAGGTTAGCCATGTACAAAAGGGTAGCTTTATTATTACAGATGATGTAATCAATATCTTTATCAGACGACTCCGAATGTAAGGCTATAGACTTAACGAAAGATGGCGCATGTTCGCCCGCATCTTTTTGAAAAAAACCTTTTTCGCCAATGCCATTGGGTGTTCTGTAAAGCGACTGCGGCCTCTCTTTTAAATAAGGAAGAATATACGGCGACATCCGCTCGTAATAATCAATCACATCTCCTTTTGTAATACCATCATCTTTAAAAAAGATTTTGGTCCGGTTTGTTGTTGCAACATTTGACCGTCCAATGGTATAAACTTTATCTTTTAGCGACGTATCCAAATCTTCCTGCTTTTTAGAACGGCTTTTTTCTGCAGACTTTTTTTCAGATGAATTCGATTCTTTCATAACAACGGTTTTATCACTGGTTAATTCGGTATCAACTGATTTTTTATCGGGCCTTAACCGCAAAAAAATGGGATGGCGCATAATGCCATCGCTGGTAAATTCAGCAAATTTAACCTCGCAAACATACATTGGTTTTACCCAGGTTACCGGCATATTGGTTTTCACTTTTTCCTCAAAAGGAGATTGTTCCTGCTGTAACGGTAACAGTTTGTTGTGCAGATCGCTCAACAGCTGTTCATTAAAACCAGAACCGGTATGACCCACATAGTGCAGCCTCCCTCCTTTCATCATACCCAGCACCAGCGAACCAAAATACTTTCTACCGCCTCGCGGTTGAGTAAATCCTGCAATGACCGCTTCGTCTGTATTATGTACTTTAATTTTCAACCATTCATTGGTTCGTTTACCGGGATAATACAGACTATCCATTTTTTTAGCCATCATACCTTCCAGGCCTTTTTCGCTGACGACTTTAAAAAACGCTTCTCCCGCTTCGTTTACATGATCAGAGTATTTTATGACCGGATCATCGCCCAGCAAATTCGCCAGCAGATGTTTTCGTTTTATTAAAGGCTGATCATATAGTTTTTCTCCTTTTAATTCCAGCAGATCAAACACATAGTAAGCCAGCCAAAGATGGATGTTGTCAACATAGTTTTGCAGCTTTTGAAAATTCGGATTGCCGTTTTCATCCATTACAACAATTTCGCCATCCAGCACAGCGGATATAGAGAGTTTCTGCAGTTGTTTGGCAATTACGGGGTAGGCATCAATAAATGAATTTCCATTGCGGGAATAGAGCTTCACATTATCGTTAAGCACTTCGGCTATAGCCCGGTAACCATCCCACTTAATTTCGAACAACCAGTTTTGATCGCTGAAAGAATCGGCTGTTGATTTGGCCAGCATGGGCGTTATAAACTGTCTTAGTTTTGGGAGCCGTGCCGACGAACGTTTGTTAGAAGCCTTTATTGGCTGATCTTTTTTTTTACCGGTTTTTTATTGGCCAGCCATTTATTTATGGGGGAATTTTTTGCAGTCAAATCTTCACTGTTGTAAGCATCATCAGTGGCATACCTATCGCGGTGTTTTATGAGTAACCAGCTATTATCTTCTTTACCTTTTAATTTAACCAGCGCAAATTCTCCTTTGAGTTTTTTACCTTTTAATCTGAATTTCAGACTACCGGATCCAAGGCCTTTTAAAAATTTCGCTTCTTCAATTTCCGCACCATTCCCGTCAACAGGCAAGTAGGTTCCTTTGTCCCAAATTTCAACAATACCAGCGCCATAATTTCCCTCGGGAATTACACCTGAAAAGTCTTTGTAATCATAGGGATGATCTTCTACCATCATTGCCAATCTTTTATCAGAAGGATTTAAAGAAGGTCCTTTTGGAACCGCCCAGCTTTTTAATACACCCATTATTTCTAATCGCAGATCGTAATGAAGCCTTGACGCTTTGTGCCTTTGAATAACAAATACCAGTGACTCACTTTCCTTATTTTGTTTCCTCGCCGCCGGTTCGGGGGTTTCAGAAAAAGATCGTTTTTTTTTATAGGAAGCAAGGCTCATAAAAACAATTTTTTAAAGGGTCGCTAAGAGGCTTTTTTCTTTTTTGATGGGGTGGAATGTAAACTGGCCTTTAACTGCGACATCAGATCTTGTTTGGCGCTGTGTACCACTTTCATTTTTGGTTGGCTAACTTTTTTGCCTTTCGATTTTGCCTCTATAACAGAAAGTAATTGTTCGGTGTAGGTGTCTTTATAACCCTTGATATCAAACGATTTGGTAAGCTGGTTAATCAGGCTGACGGCCATATCCAGTTCGCCCTTTTTTATATCGGTTTTCACCGGTAAGTGTAATTCGGCCGTATCACGTATTTCCTCCTGGAATCTTATCTTATTTAGAACAATTACATCGTTTGACGATCTTAGTATAGCCAGGTTTTCTTTACTGCGCATTACAAAAGTGGCAATACCCACCTTACCGGTTTTTTTTAATGCTTCTCTTAATAATCCGTATGCCCTTACCCCCGACCGGTCTGGCTCAAGGTAGTACGGTTTTTCAAAGTATATGCTGTCTATTTCTTTTTCGCTTACGAAATCGGAGATTTCAATTGTTTTAGTTTTTTTGGCATTGGCGTTTTCAAAATCTTTATC
The DNA here is from genome assembly GCA_038204535.1 of Chitinophagales bacterium. GTDB lineage: Bacteria > Bacteroidota > Bacteroidia > Chitinophagales > Chitinophagaceae > Segetibacter. The sequence goes on from JBBRCW010000004.1 coordinate 20,458, forward strand.
TGTTAATATTACATAATCGTCACCGGTTTTATATCCTTTTACGATATGTTCCCAGGTAACTTCCTTACCAGATTTTTCGTTTACCCTTTTATAGCGGATTTTTGAATGATCGCTCTTATCAAGCATGTCTAAACTGATTTCGCTGTCTTCAGTGGCACTATAAAGTTTAACGGGTATGTTTACCAGTCCAAAACCTATAGCCCCGGTCCATATCGATCTCATAAAAAAGAGTTTATAAAGATGAAAACTGTTCATTTTACAGGGCCAATCACTTACGACGAAAAAATATCTCCTGGCTATGTTCAGCTATTGAGGTTTTCGCAATGATTGACTTCAAATTATGCACCTTTAATCAACTAAATGATTGTGCCGTTCAAACTTATCTACCTGGTCTATATTTCCGGTTTAGGATGTATTTATGCGGGGAAAATAGTCCACACTTTCACTCGTTAAAAGGCCTGATCAAAATAACCAATACGAAATCAGCAGCTTATAACCAGAAAGGAAATATGCTTTTAATTTTTGTAGTGTTCTCCCAAATTCAAGTAAACAGGGATAAAAAAAATTAATAACGTACTTAAAAAAAATCCTCTATTTTAGTATTTGAAGAGAGAAAAAATATCGATCGGCAGGTATAATTTCTCAAAATTATTGAATTATTCTATAAAATATAAAGTTATGAAACAGGTAAAAGCCCCATTGCAAAGCAGCTTTTTAACCATTGAAGCAGATGGTTCTTTACATGAAAATCTTGAAGTCATTCAACATAGTATTATGCAGGCTCCCGTTGAAAACGATGATGAGGATGAGGATGAGGATGATGATGTAGATGATGTAGATGATGACGATGATATAGAAATTGATATTGATGAAAATGTGGAGGTAGGGCCAGAGGAACCTGAAAGTATAGACGATGATGAACTTATTACAGAAGACTTTAATGATGAAGACGACGACGATGATGATCTGTAATATTTTAACAATATTCGTTTTGTCAGCAGTTCCTGTACGACGATAATCTTGTATTCGCCCAAAAGCACTGCCTCATAAGGTCATGCGTACATAAATAAAAAGCCTGGCAATTTGCCAAGGCTTTTTATTTAGATTTATTGCAATATGCCTTATTACTTTAGTGCCGGATCATTTATACTTTCTAGAGGTGATTTCCTTTTCATTTTAGTAAACGCAGGCCCTTCAACAGGCGGGTTAGTCTTCCTGCATGGCTTCGGTGTTAATATTATTTTCAGCAATGTCTGTTAACAGCAAATCTGTATCCTTTTCTTCCTGCAATGTTTGACCCAGCAGTTCCTTTGCATCGTTTAATCCAAGCGTTTTAGCCAATTGTGCCAATCCACCATAAGTAGCAATTTCATAATGCTCCACCTTTTGGGCCGCCATAATAAGGGCTACATCCCTTGTCATAGAACCTTTTTCTGTTTCTTCAATAATGCCTTCAGATTCTTTAATCAAACCTTCCATTGCATCACATTTTTTTGCCTGTGGCTTTTTTCCCATAGCTTCAAAAACACTTTCCAATCTTGTCACCTGCTCTTTTGTAACCTGTAAATGCTCTGCGAAAGCATCCTTAAGTTCCTGGCTTGTTGCAGCCTTTTGCATTTTAGGTAAAGCTTTTGTTAATGCCTTTTCAGCCCAATAAATATCCTTAAGACCATCAATAAAAAACTTTTCGAGCATGGTAGTCTCTTGCCCGTTACCACTACTTGTTTTTGATTGTGTACCATTCTTTTTTGGAGCTGCGGGTGAGGCAGCAGTTTTTTTTGCGGTTGTTTGTGCCATCATAAACGTTTTAGGTGTTAGTAAAATATAAAATCTTCTATAAAATTTCGGTGCCAGCAAAAGTGGTCGTTTTTATAGAAAACGTGCAGAATAAATTCTACATAAAGACAAAAACTAATATTATAATGTGAGGACTAATCGATAATCGCGGCTTTTTATGGGTGTGGCGAAGATTGATAGTTACAGTTTGTGGGCTGAAGCAACCCCAATGTTTTAGCGGCAGTTATTCTTCTTCGCTACAATCCGTAGACTTTACTTGCGTTGAATAGTCGACGCCTCGCGGTCCACAATAACAGTTTTTTGGACAGAATCAGAAGTTCTTTGAACTTAAGTAGCAGCATTGTGCATTGAGGAAACTTACACGACTTTTCTGAAATCATATTTATCGTACCGCTTGTCTATTTTCTCTGTTCTTAGTTTTATAAGATCATTGAGTTGATACACTTTCATTCAGGTTATAGGCGAGGTGTGAAAAAAGCGTCCAAATTTCCTTGCTATGTCGGGATTAAATTTCCGTTCTCCGGCGATATATTTTTTCAGGTTAGCATCATTCATATCAAGTGCTATTGCAAATTTCCTGAATGAAATATTCAAGGCTGTTAAATACTCATTCAAAAAAGTTTCCAATGGAATAGACTTTGTTATATGTTTTTCATCCGCTTCCGCATATTCCTCCATTTTATATTGTATTGCAAGAAATTCATTTTTTAAAAGTCGTTCAGGTGACCTCTTAGCTCCCATATCCTTAATGAGTTTCTTTGTGTGGGCTAGTTTATCAGCACTCCATTCCTGTCCATCTTTAAGGCCGATTTCAACATTGAAATCAATTTCCTTTTTTGCTATTGTTGTAGCCATACAATTTTTTATTTAACAATTTGGAGAGGTACCATAATTAGTTAGAATTCCAAAATTTCCGCTAACGGTTAAGCATTGGCAATAGTAGGGCTTCCGAATTCTCCCGATTTTCGGAACCGAAGCTTATGGCGCTCGAAAAACTAATGTACAAAATATGTTCAACAGTAAAATAGGTAACTTCGAGCCGGGATATGCAGTACAAGAGCGAAGTGAAGGCGATTGATATACTTCCTGCCCTGCTATTGCAAAAAGAATTGTTGGCGGTAGTTTTAATCTACAAATGTTTCCTGAATTACGTTTTTCACTTTTTCAATCTCTTTCTCTGTCAAAGTCTCAAAACGTTTTACTATTCGTATCCTGTCTATAGTTCGTATTTGGTCAATCGCAATCCACCCTTTGGTTGCTTTTTGCCTTACCTCAACCCAGGTTGGGTATGGCTTCAAATTACTGGTCATTGGGGCTACAACAATTGTCTGTAAATACTTGTTCATTTCATTTGGCGATAAGACTACACAAGGTCTTGTCTTTTTCATTTCGCTTCCAATCGTTGGGTCAAGATTAACCAATACGATGTCATATTGATTTACTTGTGCCATTCTTAAAAGGTTTCGTCTTCAAAAACATCGTCAATTAAAAGTTGGTCGTCTCCATTTTGGTGCATTTTTTTGAATGCTTTGTCCCAACCTTTTCTTGGTTCAGCTTTTGGTTTCAAAATGATGTACTCCTTTTCAAGGATTAATACAATTTTATCGCTGATATTATATTTTTCAAGAAGTGTCTTCGAAAGTCGAATTCCCTTGAGTTTCCTATGCTTATTAGTGAAAGTTCCATAATCATCCTCTTGCAATTACAAAGTAGTTACAAAAATTCCAAATTCAGATTGAAATCTTTTAATGAGTGAGGTTTCACAAAATTGCCTGTTTAATACACCAGAAACTGGTCGACGGTACTGCAGTGGATAAAGCCTTCGCTCTTAAAATCAGGGGGATAATACAATCCTGTTGACTGGGCACTTTTCAAGTCTTCTAATATGGCTACATGGTAAATTGTGGAAAGTTGAGACATTCGACTAAGACCAAACCCGTGGTAAATTATTTTCTAAATATAGCAGGTCAGCCAATACCATGGCGGTTACAGCTTCCAAAACCACCGGCACCCGCAATGCTATGCAAAGGTCGTGACGGCCCCTTACCGCAAAGGGTTCAACCTGGCCGGTTTGCCAATTAAGGGTTTGCTGCTCTTTGGGAGTGGAAGAGGTAGGTTTAATGGCTATGCGGAACACAAACTCATTTCCGTTAGTGATGCCCCCTACCACGCCACCGGCATGATTGGTGGCCGTTTTTCCTTCCATGTTTTCAATTGGGTCATTATGCTCGCTGCCAAACATTCTTGCCGATGCAAAGCCGGTTCCAAATTCGATACCCCTGACCGCAGGAATGGCAAACACAGCGTGGCTCAATACAGACTCTGCCGAATCGAAGAAAGGCTCACCAAGGCCCACCGGAAGGCTATTAACACGACATTCGACTATACCTCCTACACTATCCTTTGCGTCTATCGCTTTTTGAAGCCCTTTTTCCACGTCAGGCTCGCCGCCAACTTCTGTTATGGTGGCTTCAACTTTTATAGTATTCAGTAATTTTTTAGCTATCACCCCGGCTGCAACCAGGCAAACGGTTAACCGGCCACTAAAATGTCCGCCGCCCCTGTAATCTTCAAAACCACCAAATTTTTTACTGGCCACAAAATCGGCATGACCGGGCCTTGGCACGTCGCGTTGTTTGGCATAGTCGGTACTGCGGGTGTTGTTGTTCTCAAACAATATGGTGATGGGAGCGCCGGTTGTTTTGTTATTAAAAATGCCACTTTTAAAAATAGGAAGGTCGTCTTCTTTTCTTGGGGTTGTGCCTTTTGCGCCGCCCTTTCGGCGTTCAATATCAGTAATAAAATCTTCGGCAGTTAAGGGTAAGCCCGCCGGGCAACCATCTATAACTATCCCTGCGCTTTCGCCATGCGATTCACCAAAAATATGTACCCTGAATATGCGTCCGAAACTGTTCAATTCAATTAATATTTAAAATTATCTTAAAGTAGAAGCGTCATTACAGCATTTCAACATTTTATCTATCGTCAAGCTATTAATTCAACTGTAACGCCTAATTGCCGCAGATGGTCATAAAAATCGGGATACGATTTATTAATGGCTTGCGCTTCCTCTATTGTTACGGGTGCACCAGCTCCAAGGGCAGCTATGGCGCATGCCATCGCAATCCGGTGATCGTGTCGGCTATGCACCGGCGAACCAACAATGTCTCCTCCCCCTTTTATCAGCATCACATTTTGCTGCAAGGTAACCTCAACACCCAGCTTTGCAAATTCCTCTTGTAGCGTAAGGCCGCGGTCGCTTTCTTTATGCGCCAAACGATTTACACCTTCTATTACTGTTATTCCCTCACAATAAGAGGCCAGCGCTACCAAAGGCGGAAAAAGGTCGGGACAATCCATGGCATTAAAATGAAACGCCTTTAATGGCGCCGGCCCAACTTCAATAAAATCATCTGTAATACTTAGTGAAGCGCCGCAATCCATCAACGCCCGAACAATGGCCCTGTCTGCCTGTGTAGATTGAACGTCGAGCCCTTTGACTTTTATTGGCCCCGCTATAGCGCCTGCCACCAATAAAAACGCCCCGCCGCTCCAATCACTTTCTACGGTATATTCCGTTGCTTGATAGTTAACCGGTTGAGGCTTCAGCGTAAACACCTCATGATTTTCATGTGTAACATCTCTGCCAAACGCCTGCATTACCTGCAACGTAAGATCAATATAAGGTTTGCTCTTTAAATTTTTTACAGTGATGGAAACCGGCCTGGTGACAGCAGCTCCGAAAGCCATTAATAACCCGGTCAGAAATTGCGAACTTAAAGACCCATCTACTTCAACATCCAGCGCCTGCAAAGGCCCCTTAATATCTAATGGAAGCTTGCCGTTATTTGATTTTATGCTGATATTCAGTTTGGGAAAAATCTCATCAAAGAAATGCATAGGCCGTGTAAGCAAACTACCCGTACCGTTAATAGTAATGGGCCGGTCGCTTAAAGCCACTATCGGCGTAAACATTCTTATACCCAGGCCGCTTTCTCCGCAATTAATTTCGCCGGCTACAGGTTGCACCCCCTGGCTTGTTATCGTAATACTTCCGTCTTCATCGACAGAAACCTTTGCGCCTAATTTTTGGATCACGTCCAGGGCTGCAATGTCATCGTTGCTTTTGCCCGGATTTTTTAAAACCGAGGTGCCAATAGCCAGCAGAGCAGCCGCACAAGCCCGCTGCATACTACTTTTACTTGCCGGTGCGGTTATTTCGCCTAGTAATTTTGATGGACTAACCTTTACAATCATAGTTACACTATCCCTAAACGGGCTTACAATTGATGAATGAATTTATTAAGTTCTTCCAACGGCAGCGATTTAATTTCCGCTTTACCTACCTTCTTCAACAAGACAAAGGAGATTTCTTTGCCTGTCTTCTTTTTATCTTTTTGTAAAACCTCAAATGCTTTTGTTTTATCAAAATCAAATTGAGGAGGCAAACCGTATTTTTTTAACAGGCTGGTAACTCTGCCAGTTTCGCTAAACCCGTTTACGTTTTCTGATAGTGCACATGCTGCACCCATACCAATACTAATGGCGTGGCCATGCGGTATTTGATAAACATTTTCTATTGCATGCCCCAGCGTATGTCCAAAGTTGAGCAATTTTCTATCACCGCGCTCAAATTCATCGCTTACAACAACCTTTGTTTTTAATAACACATTACGTTTTATTAAAGAGGCAAGTGCTTTTTTATCTTTTTGAAAGACCGGCAGTTTATTTTCTTCCAGCAGTTTAAACATAGCGGCATCCTTAATGGCCGAATGTTTAATTATTTCTGCAAAACCATTTATCCATTCTTCTTTAGGAAGCGTTTTCAGCATATCATAATCAAACAGAACAAACGATGGCTGTTTAATGAGACCGACCATATTTTTATACACCCCTACATCCACCCCATTCTTTCCCCCAATGGCCGCATCAACCATGGCTAATATAGAAGTTGGCACAAAACCAAACGATATTCCTCTCATAAAAATACCGGCTACATAACCGGTCATATCTGTGATTACACCGCCTCCTATACCCACCAAAGTGGTCTTTCGGTCGGCGCCGGCGTCAATCAACTGGCTAATAATATCATCAACAGTTGACTGGTTTTTAAAAGCTTCACCTGCTTTTACTACAATAGTCTTAAAACCTGTAAATTTCTTTTTGTGCTTCGCGAAAACATTTTCGTCGGTAATGATCACAGCCTGATCGGCAGAAACCAGTTTTACCAATAGATCAAACGATGCATCAAAATAATAATTGACCGCGGAAGAAGAAAATGAAAACGTGGATTTTGTCATTTAAAGAAATTCTTTTGAATAAAATTGATGAAGAACACCTAAAAAAATGGCTGGACAAATTCAATAATTTAGGCTGTATTTATACATATCGCGCCGCCGGGGCGACGCGATATAATTTGAAATTTGCACGAAGATCATTAAGTAATACTTTGTAATCTGCTTTAGTAACCTTTTAAAAATAACTTCCGCAATTTTTTTGTCCGCTTTTTTTTTCTTTTTTTTTGGAGCAAGCAGCAGAATAAAAATTAAACGTCGTCCCCGCCGCGGCGGGGCTCCCGTGTACCATAAAACGCTATTCCGCTTTTACAAATTTTTTAAGCTTAAGATTTTTTAATCCTTTTTGTGGAAGTTATTTTGAACTCTTTACTTAGCACAGTTTAAACCTCCGGTAGAAAGCCGCCTTTAGCTGTTCATTATTTTGTTCTGATGGTTTATACTTTCCATATGCACCGCATCGTAATATTTGGTAATAAAGTCCTTACCCAGACCAAGGTTTTCACCTTTCTTAAAGGCTCTTTCCAGTATTTCGTTCCAACGATTGGTTTGCAAAATGGTGATGCTGTTGTCTTTCTTATACTCCCCTATTTTTTCGGCGAGTTTCATACGTTGCCCCAGCAATTGCATCAACTCATCGTCAATATGATTGATTTGCTCCCGCAGCTTTTCAAGCGCAACAACAAATTCTTTTTCATCGGTGGTTTCGTGTCTCCACTTAATGGCATTCAACAATTCAACCAGTTTGGCCGGAGTTACCTGTTGTTTAGCATCGCTCCAGGCATTGTCTGGATCGATATGACTTTCGATCATTAAACCATCAAAATCGAGGTCTATGGCTTTTTGTGCAACTGATTGAAGCAAGGCCCTGGTTCCGCAGATATGACTTGGATCGTTTATGATCATCAGTTCTGGAAAACGGCGTTTCATTTCGATGGCAAGATGCCACATCGGGGCGTTACGGTATTCTGTATTTCCGTAGCTGGAAAAACCGCGGTGAATGATTCCTATCTTTTTAATGCCAGCCTTTGCTACTCTTTCAACTGCACCCAACCATAATTCAAGGTCGGGGTTTATTGGGTTTTTGATAAATACCGGAACATTTGCGCCGCGTAAAGCATCTGCCACTTCCTGCACACTAAATGGGTTAACAGTGGTTCTGGCTCCCAGCCATAACAGATCAACGTCAAAACTTAAAGCATCGGCAACCTGTTTTGCAGTCGCCACCTCTACCGCTATGGGTAATCCGGTTATTTTCTTTGCCTGGGCCAGCCAGGGCAATCCTTTTACACCAATACCTTCAAAGCTTCCGGGGCGTGTACGCGGCTTCCAGATACCTGCACGCAAAATATCTACTTTACCGGTTTCTGCTAAAAGTTTTGCAGTGCTGATCATTTGCTCTTCGGTTTCGGCACTGCACGGGCCCGAAATGATCAGCGGGCGTTTATCCAATACATCCTCAATCAACGATGGAGTTTTCAATGTTTGTTCCATATGGACACGTTTAAATTGTTGTTTTCTATATTAAGTTCAGTCAATAAATTTTCTATCTCCCAATGACTACCGGCTGTTGGCGTCATTCATTCTTATCCTTCTGCCTTTATATGTTTTGCCATCTACTGCCTTTATCATTTGGCTGGCCGCACCTTTGTCAATCTCTACCCAGCTGTTCATGTCTTTCATATCAATTCTGCCAAGCACTTCCTTTTTCAGGTCGCTCATATCCAAAATGAATTGCAAAAAACTGGCTTTATAAAATCCATCTTTTGTACCCAGGTTAATAAACAATCGCATCATATCGCCATTGTTCTTATAATCTCCCGCCGGCCTTCTATCTGACCTTCCTCCAGAATCCCTGACGTCTTGCCGATTGAAATCACGCGTTGGCCTCATTTCTCTGCCGCCGCGAATATTCAAATCTTCTGCATTCTCGTAATACTTCAGAAACCGGTCAAACTCCATTGCCGCAACGCGTTTTAAAACTTCTTCCTTGCTAACATCTGCAAATTTTTCCTGCAGCATGGGGATGTAGGTTTCATAATCGCCATGGCTAACATCGGTATTCAGCAGTTTATCCATAAAATAGAAGAACTGCTTGCGGCAAACATCTTTTCCGCTGGGTATATCCAGTTTGTGAAAGGGCTGCTGCAAATTCTTTTCAATCTGGCGAAGTTTAAACGTTTCTCTTGCATGAACTATGGAAACACAAATACCCTGGCTTCCCGCACGACCAGTCCGGCCGCTGCGGTGGGTATAAACTTCAATATCGTCGGGTAATTCAAAGTTGACAACATGCGTTATTTCTTTTACGTCTATCCCCCGGGCCGCTACATCGGTTGCTATTAGTAACTGAAGGGTTTTATCTCTAAACTGCCCCATCACTTTATCGCGCTGCGCTTGTGTAAGGTCTCCGTGCAAGGCATCAATATCGTATCCTTCGCGTGTTAATCGTTCTGCTATTTCCTGAGCATCCAGTTTGGTACGGGTAAACACTATTCCATACATACCGGGGTTAAAGTCTATGATCCTTTTTAAGGTTTCGTATCGGTGCTGTGCAGCTGTAACATAGTATTGATGGTCGATACTGGCGTTACCTGTATTAACCTTGCCAACCGTAACTTCAATAGGGCTTTTCATATAGCGCTTACTAACCTGTTTTACTTCGGGCGGCATAGTTGCACTAAATAACCAGGTACTTTCGCGGACAGGCGTGTTTTTTAGGATGAATTCAATATCATCTCTAAAACCCATATTCAGCATTTCATCTGCCTCGTCCAGCACCACATATTTTATCCTTTCAAGATCGATGGCTTTTCTTTCAATGAGGTCTATCAAACGGCCTGGTGTAGCCACCACTATCTGCACTCCTCTTTTTAAATCGCGTATTTGTAAACTGATAGATGCGCCACCGTAAACGGCCACTACGCTAACACCCTTCATGTGTTTCTTAAAAAGTTCCACTTCCTTTACAATCTGCATACACAATTCGCGTGTAGGGCAAACGATCAAGGCCTGCGGATACTTTTCTTCGGCCTTAATTAATTGAAGCAACGGCAAACCAAAGGCCGCTGTTTTACCTGTTCCGGTTTGGGCAAGTCCTACAAAATCTGTTGTACCACTTAACAATACCGGTATCGCTTTTTCCTGAATGGGCGTTGGGTTCACATACCCCAACTCGTCGGTTGCCTGAATTAATCTTGCATCAATTCCCAACCCTTCAAATGTCATCATTTTTTTAAAAATTTGCGGCAAAGGTACTTAAAATTAAAGCCTTATGCCTTCATTTGTTACTAACGAACGTTAGTCGATTTTTCTTCTAAACAATTTCTAACTAAACCACCACCTTTCTCATTACCGATTAATTTATTTAGAGAATTTAATTATGCATCATTAGTTTAAATCAATCAATAAATAATTTCCACTTTCTATTTCAAAATTCTTTTTATACCATTTGCATTCTCAATCAGCTCCTGCAGATAGTCGTAATTCTCCTTTTCAAGGCAGCTCTTAAATTTTCGCAACTGGGATATATGTTCATTAAGTACATCTAAAACATTTTCGCGATTTTGCTTAAAAATCGGCACCCACATGGCCGGGTTACTTTTTGCCAGCCTCACGGTGCTTTCAAAACCACCGCTTGCCAATTCAAAAATGGCATCGTCTTCTTTTTCCTTTTCCAAAACCGTATTTGCCAAAGCAAAAGATGTTATATGCGATATGTGACTTACATAAGCGGCATGAATATCGTGGGCTACAGCCTCCATATAAACAAGGTGCATACCTATTTGCCGGTAAATATCCTCAACAGATTGCAAGGCGTCTTTATCAGAATTGGCAGCATCGCAAATAACCACCGCTTTGTTTACAAATGCATCGCTTGTGGCAGACTGTGGCCCGCTATATTCTGTTCCCCACATTGGGTGAGTGGCAACAAACCGGCCGCGTTTAGGATGCTTCGCTATGGCTTGAATTACGTTTTCTTTTGTAGAACCCATTTCGAAAACCACCTGGTTATCTATGATATCTAATATGCCGGGCAATAAACCCGTCACAGCATTTACCGGAACGGCCAACACAACGATATCGCTTTTCTTAACAGCTTCTTCCAGCGTTAACACTTCATCCACCAAGCCCAATTCCAAAGCTTTTTGCTGATGTTCGGTTTTATTATCTACCCCAAAAATGTGCGATGCGATCCCCTTATTTTTTATAACCAATGCAAACGATCCCCCAATTAAACCAATACCAATAATGGTGACCACCTTGCCTTTATTATTTTCCATTTCGTTTTTCCCGACCAATGTCTGCTGGCTCATGATCATGCGGTTTGTGGTGATTGGATCCTTTGCAGGGCATTTTCAAAAACTTCTTCTTTGGCGCATAAACTTATCCGGATGTATTGATCGCCGTTACTTCCAAAAATTCCGCCTGGCGTTATAAATACATTCTTATTGTACAAAACTTCATCGCTGAGCTCGAAACCGCTGCTATAATTACCGGGCACTTTTGCCCACATAAACATACCGGCCTGGCTTTTATCGAAAGTACACTTCAGCGTGTTTAGTAGTTTGTACACTACTTTTCGGCGTTTTGCATAAATGTCATTTAATTCGTTGTACCAATCCTTACCTAAACCCAATGCCGTTGCGGCTGCCAATTGCACGGGCAAAAACATGCCGCTGTCCATGTTGCTTTTAAACCGCAATACTTCATCAATTCTTTCTTTGTTACCCGATAAAAACCCCACCCGCCAGCCGGCCATGTTACTTGCTTTGCTAAGCGAATTCAGTTCTATTGCAACTTCTTTAGCACCATCCGCGCTTAGTATACTCATGGGCTGGTCGTTCAAAATAAAACTGTATGGATTATCGTGACACAACAAAATGTTATGTTTTTTAGCAAAAGCAACCAGTTTATTAAACAATTGAAGGCTTGCCTGTTTGCCTGTAGGCATATGCGGATAATTTACCCACATCAGCTTTACCGGATTTTTGCCAGCCCGGTTATTTGCTTCTATTATTTCATCCAGTTTATTAAAATCAGGCTCCCAGCCATTTTCTTCCTTCAGGTCGTAATCAATACAATTACCACCCGATAATTTAACCGCGCTTCTGTAAGTTGGGTATCCCGGGTTAGGCACCAAAACACCATCACCCTTATTTAAATAAGTCATACAAATGTGCATGATGCCTTCTTTTGAGCCGATCATTGGAAGCACCTCTGAATCTGCATCTAACTGCACGTTATACCACTTTTTATAAAAATCAGTGACCGCCTTTCTCATTGTGGGGCTGCCCTTATAACTCTGGTAAGCATGTGTGTTGGGCTTTGAGGCCTCTTGCTGCAACACATTTATAACGCTTGCATGCGGGGGAAGATCGGGGCTGCCGATGCCCAGGTTAATTATTTGTTTTCCCTGTTTGTTTAATTGTTCAATCTCTCTTAATTTTTGAGAGAAGTAATATTCTCCTATGCCTTGCAAACGTTCGGAAACTTCTATTGTCATGATCGGTTTATTTGATTGGCAAGCCTGCCATTTTTATATATACCCAACACCTTTAAATTCCTGGTCAATACCATTAACCTGTCAATAATACCATCCAGTTGCGGCACACCTGTTATGTCCATATCGGCAAAAAAGCCATATAAGAAATCAGTGCCAGGTATAGGCATACTTTGCAGTTTGCTCAGATTAATATCATTTTCTGCAATCAACGACAGCACCTTTGACAAAATACCTTTGCTATTATCGGTTTCAAAATATAAGCTTGCCTTATTGGCATCTTCAACAATCGCGGCTTCTTTTTCGCGCTGCAACACCAAAAAACGTGTGTAATTGTTTTTATTAGTTTGAATGTTAGGGGCTAAAATTTCTAATTGAAATAACTCGGAGGCCAGTTTACTGGCAATGGCTGCTGAATGTTTGCTGCGGTGCTGGTGAACGTGTTTGGCGCTTAAAGCAGTATCCTCGGTTTCCACCAGTTTCCAATGCGGGTATTTTTCCAGGTAATCTAAACACTGAAGCAGTGCCATAGGATGCGATTGCACTTCTCTGATGTCGCCGAGCGATACCCCGGGATTAACCAGCAAATGCTGCCCAATTTGCAAATAGACTTCGCCAATAATTGTTAGGTTACTTTTCAGCAGCAAATTATAATTAGGCAATATGCTGCCGGCAATTGAATTTTCGATGGCCATCATTCCACCGTCTGTTTCTTTCTTGTTTCCGCTTTTTTTAATCAACTCCCTAAAGGTTGCACAAGGCACTACTTGCACATTACTACCATAAAAAAGCCTGGCTGCCACCTGGTGAAAACTGCCTTCATAGCCTTGTATGGCTATAGATGGAGCCGGTTGCTGGTCATCATTTTTAACACCAGATGCGGGCGAACTTTGTTTTACTAAAGGGCTCATTAAAAAAATTTTTCAGGTAAAAAAAAATCCCGGCTTAAAGGCCGGGACTTTTTTTTGATTGTGTTATTTTTATTTTCAATCGCAATAGTTCCCGATCCACCTGTTAAAGTAGAAAAAATAGTAGAAACTAAAGCTTGTATTGTTTAATTGCTTCATTGCTTTGCAAATGTAATGCAAGGTTTTAAATCACCAAATTTGTTTTTAAATATTTTTAAGAAATATTTGAAATTGATGGAAGACTTCTGAATAAATGTTGCAGGGTTTTAAAAACCATTAATATTTTATGGGTAGCAATAAGTTGGCGGCTATGCGTTTTGACACCCTAAAATTTATAAGAGCGAGACTTAATTTAATATCTTCATACCAACATTACAGTAAATCAGCATGAATCTTGACCGAAAAGATAAAAGGAAAACTCCGGGAGTTATTATTGACCCTGAACTTAACAAGTTCGATAATGTTATTTTGTTGCCTGAAAAACTTGCAAAAGCAAAAGAACACCTTAAAAAAACTGGTTTGCCAAAACTTCCAAAGACGAAGCACAGCCGCTAACAATATTATTGCAGAAAGTGGGGCTGGACGGAAGATCAATCGGCTGCAAATCGCTTTCAGAAGCAGTTTCAGCTTGACGAACAAAGCCATGCTATAAAATCTTATCTTCAACTTTTAAACAACACCAAGCTACAGATCCACGCGGGATATTATAAAATACCCCACCTGCAGCAATAGTCAATCGATCTGATTGAATAACTTATAAATCGGCACTGAAGTCTAGAACCAGCATACCTCAAACAATAATCAAAAATTCAGGAGTAATTTGTTCTTAAGGTAGGCACCGCCAACCGTTTCGTAGAAATCTTTTCGAGAGGCAAGTTCCTGTAACATTTCCAGGTGTTTTATATGGTGCATATCGGTACCTAAATAATCAACCATTTGACTTTTAAACAACTTTTCGGCGGTTTTTTTTACGTATGGCCCGTAACCGCCTGATAACGAGAGAAGGTTTACCTGCAGCTTACATCCCAATTCCGCAAAACGTACGTATGTGTCAAATTGCTTGTGATAATAACTGTATCGTTCGGGATGTGCTACAATGGGGGTAAGCCCCATCATGCGTAAGTCAAATATTACCTGTTCAAAGTTTGGCGATGGTGCCAGGTACGACATTTCAACCAAAATAAACTCGTTATTGATGGTTAAGAGATCGGTCTTTTTTGATTTGCTGATCAATTCGGCAAACGAATGATCGATCATATATTCAGCCGCTGCGTCAATGGGAATTTCAATACCGGCGTTTTTTAACGCCTTTCGAACAAGGTCTAATTTGGGTAAGATGGTTTCTCTGCTATTTGGATAAAGGTCAGTAAGAATATGCGGGGTGCAAATTAATTTCTGGTATCCAAGCGATTTAAGTGTAGTTATAAATTCAACACTTTGCTCCATCTCCTGCAAACCATCATCAATGCCCGGCAGCAAATGGGAGTGCATATCAACGGCTATAAAAGAAAGATCCGGGTCTACCTTAGCCGGCCTGAATAAAAAATCAAACATGTACTGCTAATTGTTTCAATGCAGCAAAGTAACTACCTATCCGTGAGAAGTAAAGGTTGGAGTGAGTATTTCTTCGTCGATCGCTTCATAAATTGAATTATTGCTGATAAATTCAGGAACAATCCGTTTCATTTGCTTTACAACATCTTCATCTTTATTTTCTACTGCAATGCTTATTACTTTGTCGATGCTGCGGGATACTTTGTCAAAATCGTATTCGATAACCCTGGCGATCAATATTTTTTTATTATGGGTAGGAATAACTTCCTCTTCTTTATTTAATAACTCTTCGTATAATTTTTCGCCTGGTCTCAGTCCTGTGAATTTTATATCTATTTCCCTGCCAGGTGTTAAACCAGCAAGTTTGATCATTTTTTTGGCCAGTTCCAGAATTTTTATTGGATCTCCCATATCAAACAGGAATACTTCTCCGCCATTACCCATCGTTACCGCTTCAAGCACTAAAGAACATGCTTCGGGAATGGTCATGAAATAGCGGATGATATCAGGGTGGGTAACGGTAACCGGCCCGCCTTTGGCTATTTGTTCCTGAAAACGGGGAATAACTGAACCATTAGAGCCTAAAACATTTCCAAACCTTGTAGTAATAAATTTAGTTTTAGAATTTTTTGGTGTAAGGTGGTAGATGCCATCGTCAACAACCGGCATGATCTTTCTGCCCTGCAATGCCTGGCAATAAATTTCGGCAATGCGTTTTGATGCGCCCATTACATTGGTCGGATTGATTGCCTTATCAGTTGAAATAAGCAAAAACCGTTCAACATTATATAATTCTGAAAGATCGGCCAGTGTTTTTGTACCTGCCACATTGTTCCTGATTGCTTCCGACGGATGATTTTCCATCATAGGCACATGTTTATAAGCCGCGGCATGAAATACGATGTTTGGCAGATAATGGCCAAAAAGGTTATTCATGGCGTGCTCGTCTTTAACATCGCCCAGAAATACCTTTAAACTGTTGCCGAGGTAAAAGTTTTTCTGCAATTCATATTCCAGTTCGTATAAACCAGTTTCGGTTTGGTCGCAAATAATTAAAGACGCGGGGTGTATAGAGGCAATCTGCTTTGCAAGTTCGCTGCCAATGGAACCAGAAGCGCCAGTGATAAGAATTCGTTTGTTGCGAAGCATGTTCATTACATGCTCATTTTTGAGGTAAATCTGAGGCCGGCCCAATAATTCATCAATTTTTACTTCTTTTAGCTGGCTTATATTCAAATGACCTTGTATCCACTCCCGCATAGGCGGTATATTCATAACCCGGATACTATGTTCGAGACAGTAATCCACAATCAAATTCTTCTTGTTTAGATCAAAATCCTTTTTGGCGAAAAACAACATTTTTATATTCCAGCTCTTAATAACATTTTTTACCTGTAAGAACGAGTATATTTTGACATTGTCAATTGTTTTGCCCACCAGGTTACCATCATCGTCAATAAACGCAACAATTTTATAGCGGTTATTAGATGTTTGCTCTATGGTCTTTTTTAAGACAGACCCGTTCAATTCTGCGCCATAAATAACAACATGAATATGGTCTTCCTGGTTTACGCTAATTCTGTACAAATGCTTAATAAACAAGCGGTATCCAAATACCAAAAACGAAGCAATAAAAAAGTAGATAAATAATACAGATGTTGGAATGAAAGGTGGAAATTGAAACAATCCCAATCCCAGGTTCAATAACAACATTAAGAAGAAAGAATAAAATACCGCTGTTATACTTCTAAACGCTTCCTGAAAACCTGATAACCTAATGATACCATGATAAGTGCGAAAAATATAAAACAGCACAGAATTTAAAAGGATGGTAACGACAACATCATCAATGATTTCTGAAGAACGAAATACGGACAAGTCAAAATTGAGGCGTAAATAATTAGCGTATATTATTGAAACGCAACATATAGTAAGATCAAGAAGAAAAATAACCCATTTAGGCGCTATCCGGTTTCGAAGTAAAAATTTCCTTATGTTTTTCACTACTTACAGTTGTTTTATTGGACGTTTTACATTTAAATTTTTCCTTATTTAACGCAGTAATGCCATTAAATTTTGACGTAAAAAAGTAAATTATGAACTTTTTGAAAATTTGAAATCGAAAAAAATAAAAACTGCAAACATCCTTCGTTCAATTTTGAAGGACGAAAAAGCGAATTAAAAGGTTGCGTTCATTACAATCATTTAATACTCTTAATAAAATGATAATCAATCTTGTTAGCCAAAAAAACTTAAGAAAAAAAACAATAACAAATTATTAATTGCCCCTAATCGCAGTTTTCGCGGTTTTAAAAATTATATAAAAATATTCTTTTATGGTTCTATTCGAAATAAAATTAGAATTTAATTCAATTTTCTTTGGCATGATAACCTTTATGTAATAATCTTCAGGGTCATCGGCCTTTGCCAGCAAATCATTTTCGTTTCTAAATTCAATGGAAGCGTAGTCTGTTATGCCAGGTAAAACATTTAATACCTTTAATTGATCAATGTTATACAACTCCACATATTTTCTTACCTCCGGCCTCGGCCCAACCACACTCATCTCTCCTTTTAGCACATTTAATATTTGCGGCAATTCATCAATTTTAAATTTTCGCAAATAGTATCCTATCCTGGTAATCCTACTGTCCCTGTCGCCCACCGTTAACAACCCGCCTTTGTCCGACCCAATTTTCATGGTTCTGAACTTAAATAGTCTAAAGTCTTTACCATTTTTGCCTACCCTGACCTGTTTGTAAAACACCGGGCCAGGTGAAGTGATCTTTATTATAAAGGCAATAATTATTATTACCGGCGATATAATAACCAGGCAAATGGTTGCAAACATAAAATCCAGTATTCTTATCAGGTCCATTATTCAATGATCTGGGTAACAGCTTTATTTACAGTATTAACGATGCGTTCGCAAAGATTATTGTCTAACTGGGGGTATATCGGAAGCGATATCTCAGCCGCATAATTGGCATATGTATTAGAAAATTGATCAATGCAATATCCTTTGTCTTTAAATACAGTCAGCATTGGCAAGGGTATAAAATGAACATTTACTGCTACTCCTTCAGCCGAAATTATATCAATGATGGCATCTCTTTGCGCTTCGCTGATATTATTTATCCGTAGCGGATATAAATGAAAACTTGAACTGCATCCGTCGGCATTATAGGGTGGCAATTTAGCCCATGGCTTATTTGCAAAAAATGATGAATAAAAGTCAAAAACTCTTTTTCGTTCTACCAGCATATGGCTTTCGTATTTGCCCATTTGGGCCAAACCGATCGCAGCACACACATCTGGCATATTCATTTTAAAACCAGGATACACTATATCATATCTCCAGCCACCTGCCTGGCTTTTGCTAAAGGCATCTTTAGTCTGCCCATTCAGTGTCCACAAACGCAACGTTTTGTAAATTTCTGCATTATTGAATTTGGCGGGCATTGTAATACAAATGGCACCTCCCTCGGCTGTAGTCAGATTTTTTACCGCATGAAAAGAAAAAACGGTCATATCGGCCAGGCTGCCTGCCTTTTTATGGTTATATACCGCACCAAAAGAATGGGCTGCATCCGATAAAATGACTATTCTGCCTAATCGCCTTTGAATATCAGTAACGGGGGCAAATAAACCTAAAACCTCCGGATCGTTTACCAGTTCATACAATCCCTTGTAATCGCATGGCCAGCCGGCAAAATCCACCGGCATAATAACCTTTGTTTTACTGGTTATAGCGGATCTTACTTTTTTGATACTGATATTAAAGTCATCTTCTACATCTACCATTACCGGAGTGGCACCAACATGCATAACGGCCAAAGCTGTGGCACAATAGGTATAGGCGGGTATAATAACTTCGTCGCCCCTGCCAACTCCCAGCCAATGCAAAACAAGCATCAAGCCCGAAGTAGCCGAATTTACGCACAATACGTTTTCTATACCCGCGAAAGTGGCCGTTGCTTCTTCCAGTGCCTTTACTTTGGGTCCGGTGGTTATCCAGCCGCTTTGCAGCGATGCTGTCACCTCCTTAATTACATCATCATCAATAAAAGGCGGCGAAAAAGGTATTTTCATAAATATTGCAGGATTTGGATAATTATTGGATTTTTTCATTTTGTAGAAACCCTTTCATGGTACCCCAGCCATATGAAAAATGAAATGCGAAAAAAACAAAGGGTAATACGATCTTTCGCCCATCGTTCTCATATTTAAGCGAACGGATGGTAAAGAAAAGCCCAAACAACAAATGAATGCTTACTATCACGCCAAGCAACGCCCAGCACCAGGTGGTATGAATAATTAGAAACTCCAATAAACCCAAGATGCTTAAACCAATTAACCCTGCTGTAAAAATGAATGGAATAAAATGATGGGTACGCATTGATTTGGCATGAATACGCAGGCTTTTAGCGTTCCAGAAGCCATTTTTTATCGCGTAGTTCATAAGCGCTTTCAAATTGGCAGGCGGGCGGTAATAACACCAGGTTTTCCAGGTACTATACAACGTATGACCTACATCTAAAATCCGCTGGTTCATATCATTGTCCTGGTTACGTTCCAATGTTACATCGTAGCCGCCCAAATCTAATAGCACCTGTTTTTTAAACACCGGGTAGGGCACAGAATGTACAAAACCCTCTTTTAGCGTTCTATAAGAGCTCGACGATACGCCAAAAACGCTTAACGAAACCCATTCGGATAATTTTGGTTCGTACCGGCCCGAGGACGATTTTGTAATAATCCTTCCTGAACAGCCGGCGGCGCCGGTTTTGATTAACTCATCAAAGCAGACCTGTAAATAGTCCTCCCGGTATTTTGCATGTGCTCCCAAAATAGCCACATACTCGCCTTTTGCATATTTTAAACCTTCATTAAAAGCAAAGGGAGTTTTACGTTTTGGGTTGTCGATCATTTTTATAAACGGGTACCGGTTGGTATATTGCTGTACAATTTCCCGGGTGCCGTCTGTTGACATGCCATCGCATATAAGTATTTCCAATTCAAATGAATGATACTTCTGGCTAAGGAAACTATCTAAAGTCTGGGCAATGTATTTCTCCTCATTATAGGTTGGACAAATAATGGACAGTATCATTGGATTAAAATGTTCTATTGTTTTAAGTTTACCAATCATTACCAGGTTTCTTCAATGATTTAAACAAAAACATATTTAAGATTATTAGAATTGATTTTTTAATACCTTACCTGTTAACGAATTATTCTTCATTTAATTTTTTGGCCGATCTGTAAATTTTTTCAATAATTTCTATCGTCTTTAAAGCTTCGAACGAATTTGTTGAAATAGCATCTCCCCGTAATAATACATCCGCCACGTTCTCATACACTTTATCGTGATTTGACATGGAACCGGAATAGTCGCCATATTGATTTGCTTTATTGCCCGGCGGCAGATCGGCAATAGTAAACCCTTCAATATTCTGGTATTCCAATTCGTTCAAATATTGCCCGCCAATTTTCACCGTTCCTTTTTCTGCAAAGAGTGTTAATGATCCTTCCATATTTTTTTCGTGGCTGTTAACCGTATAGTTTATGGTACCCAGCGCACCGCTCAGCAGTTCCACAATCACAACGCCGGTATCTTCAAACTCAATCAGACTTTTATGGGCAAAATTTTTGGTGAGGGCATACGTTTTCGATACATCACCAGCTAAATAATAAATTAAATCGATAAAATGACTAAACTGTGTAAAAAGCGTTCCTCCATCCATGTCGGCGGTTCCTTTCCACGAGTTCTGATAGTAGGCCGCATTCCTGTTCCAAAAACAACTAACCTGAAAACTGAAAATTTTTCCCAACAAACCGTTATCAATTGCGTTCTTAATTGCCACCACTGGTGGATTAAACCGGTTTTGTTTTATGGCGAATAATCGCCGGTTTGCCCGCTCCGCTTCTTTAATCATTTCTCCGCAATCGCTCACCTTTATGGCCATGGGTTTTTCGCAAAGCACATGTCTGCCGGCCCGCAGCGCTTTTATACTATGTTGCGCATGTAAACCATTGGGGGTACAAACAGACACCACTTCCACCGATGTTTCTTTTTGAAGCATTGTATCCAGGTCGTGGTAAGCATTCACGTTAAACAGCCTGGCGGTGTCATCTGCCTTTTCGCCATCGATATCGCACACGGCCACCAATTGCCCAATATTGGCAATATGCTGTGCATGCCGCTGGCCTATCTTTCCGCATCCCAACAAAGCAAATCTTAATTTCCTCATAACGTTCTTAGCTGGCTTTGTTTAATTTTTAGGCCGCTAAATAAAGAAGAATACAACAGCTTAAAGATTTTTTTTTATTTAGAAAATGATCAGACGCTTTTATGGTGTCATAGCCTTTATGATGCGCCGCCAGTAAAAGGCCTGATTACCCAATGGGCACCAATTCATCAAACAAAGCTTTCCATTTTTTAACCACAGGCTGCGCATCAAATTGTTTTGAAAAATGCAGGCCATTTTTTGCAAGTTCTTTACCAAGCTGGTTGTTGCTGATGATAGACTCAATTGCATTGGCCATTGCCTGGTCATCATCAAGACCAACCAATAGACCATTGAAGCCATCCTGCACCAGATAGGGAATGCCACCTATGTTTACAGATACGACAGGCAGTCCCAAAGCCATCATTTCGATAAATGAAACCGGTGCGTTGTCAATGCGATTGGTGCAAACATAAATATCGAACTCACCTGCATAGCTGTTTTTTTGCTGTTGAGATATATAGCCGGGAAATTCAATTTTATCGACAATGCCCAAACCTGCCGCCAATTCTTTTAAACCAGCCAGCATTCCGCGGTCGTAGCCAGCCATCACCATTTTAAGGTCAGGATATTTTTTTGCCAGGATACCTGCCACCCGAACCGCCATTTCAGGATTGTAAATATCCTCCAGCGTACGCATCCAGAATAGCCTTGGCCTGAATATTTGTTTTAGATGAAATTGATATTCCTGCAACTGTACTACATTTTCTATTAACACACTTTCAATACCATATTGCAGCAAAACGGTCTTAAAAAAATTAGACGGACTAACTACTACGTCGGCCCTTTTAAATGACCGGAGATATTTTGCCGGCGAAGCTTTCATACGTTCGGGGATGCTGCCGCCGTGAACGATCAAAATCACTTTTTTCCCCAGCAGTTTTAAAAACGAGCTTGAAAGCGCCTCCCATATATAACTCATGATGCCCCCGTATAAGGGGACAATGCCTATGTCGTATTGTTTTCTTTTACGGTAAATGACTGAAACTGTATCGGCAAAACGGCCATATTTATTTAGCTTATCCGAAACAGTTATGGTAGCTATCTGATTAGCCTCTAATAATTCGGCCAACTGATCGGCCGCTGTACGCATGGTTAAATGGCGATTTTTCTCAGAGAGAAAAAGACCAACAATTAAAATTTTCCTTTTTTTGTTTTGCATGAATGACGCCAGGCAGACTGCCTATAACTTTTCGGCAGCCCGATTTAGATTGGATATAACAGCCCTGAACTTACCGTTATTACTAACCGGTATTTCGTGCATTTCGTTGATGGTAAGATCTATTGGCCCCAACTGGCTTTGCATCCTGTTTGCAATGGCACTTCTTTCATCGGTAGTTAACCCATTGGTCATTACATTTATAGTAAACCGTTCAAGTTCTTCCTGAATTACCTGGCCTTTTACCACATTAGGAAGGTTAATGAAAATACCGTGAAATCGCACCATCTCCCGGCCATCTTTTGCGACTACCACATCTTCTACCCTGCCAATAATTTCGTCGACCACTGTAAAAGCCCTGCCGCATTTGGTTTGCTGGTCATTTGCAAGCCTTACCATGTCGCCAATCCTATATCGAATTAATGGCTGATCATAATTAATAAACCCGGTACAAACCAGCTCGCCTTCTTCGCCCGGTTTGGCCGGTGTGCCATCGGGCCGCAATATTTCAATAAAGCCTGAGTCTGGACTTATCAGCAACTGGCCGTATTCGTTCTCCGATATTAACCCGCAATTCTCCACGCCGCTCCACCCGTCATATACCTTACAGTCATATACTTCGCTTAATGTTTGACGCATAACTGGTGTAAGTTTTTCACTTGATGTTAGCACCGCTTTCATTTGCGGCGGCTGAACACCAGCCTGCTGCAAAAACTTAGCTAAAATATAGTTGGCCATGGCATAGCCCACCATATACTTTGTATGATACTTATGCAAACCTTTAGCATAACCCGGCGCGGTAAGTTTACTAATATGATAGGCCGAAAAATAGATTTGCTTTTCAATAAAATTATACCGGTAAAATGGAGGAGTGCTGCTGCTGTCCGGAATGATCCGCCGGCCGCCTATCATGCCCCTTGCATCAAACCGGCTTACACCCGCCCAATTGCGTACACGGGCTTCGTATAAAGCAGCCGATTTTTGGTGCATGGCATAGGAGAACAAAATACTAGTGGGCGTTCCGGTGCTTCCGCTGCTCGAAAAAAATGCCCCTCCTTTTTCTTTAACCGAAGAAAGCAGGCTCGTTTTGCCATGTAACCGAAAGCTGTTTTTTTCCAGCAAGGGTAAACGACAAAGGTCAACTGTTTCAAAACGTTCTAACTGGCTAAGAGAAAAACCGGCCTTTGTAAAAACCTGCTTGTACCACGGAACTGTTTTAAAGGCGTGTACTAATAATTTTCGTAGCTGAGTTGTTTGGTAGTCGTTCCACTGCTGAATTGTATAATTTTCTCTTTGCCTGCAACCTTCATATTCATTTTTAAAAATACCACCGAACCTACGTTTATACCATTGGTAGCCAAAAGCCGATATGCCGATATTTTGGGCAAATACCGGCAGACGTGGATAAACTTTATCTTGAATGAAACTCATTGATTTTAGAAAGTAATAATGCTACGTGAAGATGGTAGTAGAAAATCAGCGATGGCTAATCTTTTATCAATACTAAAAAAGGAATAGCAGTATACGCTGAAGGTCTATAAAAATATGCTGCAGCTATCCGCCTGCAACCATCCGACCAACCTTTTTTTGCATAACAAAAGTAACAGGCTGTTCTTCTTTAATGCTCCATCCAAATTTATTGTAGGCTTGTATGGCGGATGTATTGTTTTTCTTAACCGAGAGTATCAATTCGCTTTGCTGCAGTTCGATTGCTCTTTTTTCGAATTCGGCCATTAATAGTTGTGCAAAACCCTTTCCGCGAAAATCGGGATGTACGCCAATTACTACCAATCCGCAATACGGCTTAAAAACATTTGCCTTGCCACCCGCAGGTTTTGCAGGAACAACTTTACCGGTGATCTTACGTTTTAGATTTCTCCATAAAAAAGTGTAATGCGGAACCAATTCTGAATTAAACAATAACCAGGGATGCATCAGCAATCCTTTGATGGCCTGGCTAAATGCATGCTGCAACATACCGCTGCTGCTGCCATCGCCCGGTTTTGATGGAACAAACCCGCCGCAGTAGCCAACAACTTTGCCCGCATCCTCTATATAAAAAAGAAATCTATTGTCATGATCCAGGTACCAGTCAAAGGTTTGCTGTACATAAGCTTTGCCCAGTTTGGTGGTCAGCGAATCAGGAAAGCACTGCCTGTGGCATTGAGCTATCTGAGGAAGATTCTTCTTTTGTGCGTTCTGCAAGTTCTGCATGAATATCTTTTCGAAAGGGTAATGTTTGAATAGAAATAGCCAGCATTAATAACAAGGGCTGCAACGATATCTTTAGCCCGTTGTGAACCGTTATCAGGCAAAACAGAACTAAAAAATACATGGCAAATTGTTGCTGCGGCTGTCCCCTGCTTCGGATGTTTAAAAACAACGACAGAAAAAAGCCCCAATAAAGGATAATGCCTACAACACCATGCTCAGCAGCGGCCCTCACAAATTCGTTGTGCACGCCCGACTCGGCATAAAATAATTTATCTTTTACTATAGTGGTATTGTAATTTCCGGTACCCACGCCTATTAAAGGATGCCTTAAGAAAATATCAAAACCGATGGCCACCAATATGTCGCGACTCGAGGAGCCCTTTTGTTCGTACCGTTCCACTATTTTGCCATCGGTTTCTTTTACCACCAGCGAATAAATGATAAATACAATCGGCAGAATGAAAATAAATTTGGCATATTCACCCATGTTTTGCCGGTTGTATAACAGGAACATACAAATGACGGCACCTAAAAAATACAATCCCCCCCTGGAGAAAGTAAGGACCATAACGATAGCCGTTATCCCCAAAAAAATCAGGTTTAGTATTTTAAATCTTGCCTCTCCTTTGTTCATTATCGACAAAAAGAACAACACACATACGGTGCCCAGGTATCCGCTCAATTGAACCGGCGCCATGCCATTACTTGCCTCGTTACTGGATGCGCTGTTATAGTCAATTTTTCCCTGCAGGTGAGCAACGAATACGATACCTGCCAGGTAAACCCCTGCAATTTTTATATTGTACAGTATCTTATTGATCAAAATAGGATCTAAAACATTAAAAGCACCCCACACCACCGCAGCCATTACTGTAGCTGAATTACTGATGATACTTCTTGATATTTGAGCTTTGGCAGGATAGACGTTATTAAGCAACTCTAACAGGCAAAAAAGCACGAACATAATATAGCCGCTAAAATGCGCCTTTTTGTTCTTTCGCCCTATAATCAGCAATAGCGAAAACGATATTATGATAACGTATTGGGTAGTCAGATAGGGTAAAGACCTTGCAAAGGCCCTTATGAAAATTTCATTAAAGATCATAAAGGGCAGCAGTGTAAAAAAAGCGTAGGTATTGTTCAACATGGCAAATACCACCATTAAGGCGCCTAGACCCACGTACATGAAACCTACCACGTTGGGGGGTACAATCTTATAACCCACAATAATACCCACAATAAAGGCAAGCGGATATATCCACAAAGCACCCTCATTGAATTGATATGTTTTAATTTGCTTCAAAGTATTTTTTTACCGCTGCATAATATTCATCAGCCCAATTTTCAAGCGTTTGAGTAATGGCATACTTTCTTCCATTCTCAATCATAACCGACAACTGCCGGCGCTTGCCCGGTAATTGCATCAGCATTTCGGAAAGGTCGTTGGGGTCATGTGCGTCAAATAAAAAGCCTCTCTCTTGATTGCCCGTCATTTGCTTTGCCATGGCAATGTTATTAATTACCGGTATAACGCCATGAAAAAAACCCTCAATGGGCACTTTACCAAAACCTTCGCTCAACGGCGCCTGCACTACAAAATCACTTTTCCTGTATAAATCCCTTAATTCGTCACTATTCTTTTTTCCGACAATTTGCACCTCTTGTGATAAGGCGTGATCCTTTACAAAATCTTCTAAAGTCTGTCTCATTGGACCATCTCCCACCACCAATAACGAAAAAGGAATATTTTTCTCCTTTAAAATTACGCATGCCTTTAAAATGGCCAGCTGATTTTTATAATCGATGAGGGTTCCAACCGTAATCATTTTTATTTCCGAAATACTATGTTCTGCCAATCTCTGAATTCTTGCTTGTACCTGGCTGGTTTCTTCTTCCCAATCCGACCTGCTGTACGAAGGACTTATACCATACAGCAAATTTCTCTTTTCTTCAGCGGGTTCTATATATGCCCAAACGGGCCCCCGGAACTTATTTTTTAACAACCAGCGTTGAAAGCGATAGGTGGCCGGTTCTGCGGAATAAGCCTTCCATGTACCTGTATATGTAGCAAATACTTTTTTCTTTTTAAAATGGAAATAAAAAAAACCCGGAATATTCAGGTTGTTGGGAAACCGCATATACACCACATCGCTAAACCGGCTGATTACCTGGTAGCTTTTAAGCCACTGCGGAAAAACCGACAACAGTTTTAGTTTATCGGCCAGTTTGTTGCCACCCACATTGGGCAGTGCATGAAATTTTATTTTTGGTGAAGTATAGGTAGTAACCACCCTTTTGTCATCCAGCGGTATAAACGGGCATGCGATCAGGGTTTCATCAAATTTTTCGGCCAGTGCTTCCATCTGCCGGAGCATGATATGATTTTCAGTAGCCACCTTTCCATCGCGGGTGGTAAAATGAATACAATCCGACAATATGCCTAATTTCATTAAACGGTGTTTCCTTTCGGGTTTAAGAACAATTCCGTAAAACAGAAATTTCAGTTTTTAGATTGCCCTCCTGGTTGTTATTTGGGTTGAAAGACTGTTTTATAAACGTGCGAAAGGCGGTTCCAGTATTTTTCTTCAGTATAATTATTTTTTACAAAATCGTTCATCCTGCACTGCAACCCATTGCGTTTACCAGTGTTGGTTACTATTTTTTCTATCCTGTCTTTCCAATCGGGCAGGTTAAAATTTTGCATCACCAGTTCGGGTATTTCTTTTACCAGGTTGTCAGCAACATCGCCGGTGGCATAAGTAATAAAAGGTATTCCGGCGTTCATATATTCCAATAAAACCAGCGGGCCGGTTTCCTGGGTGGATGTATGCAGGGCTAATTCATATTGGGACAGCACGTCATAAATATGGGTGACGCCTTCTATCAGCCTGACCCGATCCTGCAGATCAAGTCTTCTGACAAGTGCGATCAATTCATCATAATATTTCTTCTCATGTACCATTCCATAAATATCCAAGCTGTAAGATGGCCCAAGGTAATTTATAAGTTCTACAGCGAATTGCTGGTTTTTCAGGTGCATAAAATTGCCCACCATTACAACCCGTCCACTACTATATTGATGGCGGTTTTCAGGTAGTTCCGGATCCTTAACAACGTTGGGCAGGTAGAAAATCTTATCGTTTGAAAGCAAATGCTGCTTCTGCATCCAGCCACACATGGATTGCAAAACAGCCACATAAGCCGAAGACTGCCTGATACACTTCTTTGTAAAAACATCCAGATGTAAAATGGGAATGTGCTCCTGGAAAACAATTTTGGCCCGGCCAATACCCACCAGCCATTTGCAGACAATTAAAAATCGCAGATTATAACGCGAATGCACATGTATAATGTCGGCTTTTTTGACGTGCTTTTTTAAAGCCAGCATTGCCTTTATATCGAACCTGCCTTTGCGATTTAGATAGAAAACCGGAATGCCATTGCTAATCTGGCTGTCGAGTACCGACCTGCCGAGATAGAGCAAAATACTGACATCAACCCCTTGTTTGTATAATAAATTAGCAGTATTAACGATTACCTTTTCAGCGCCTCCGGGGTTAAGCTGGTCATTTATAACAACTACCTTCATTAACCTAAATATTCAATTTTATCGCCGGTTTTCAGCATTGCATCAGCCCTGCTTTTTGATTTTAAAACCTGCATAAGCAATAGCGGCGACTTGAGGATAGTTAAGAAAACACTTAGCAACAACATGCTGCTGCTGCGTTTATTTTTAAAACTGACATTGGAGAGCATGATACCCATTAAAATTGCCTCGCGATACAAGGCATGCGGATAATGTTTTTTAAAAAGATAAATTACGCTGGGCAAAGGTTTTGGCGCAAATAATTTTTTTGGCCTGAAACCATCCCAATGGCCAATTTCGCGTAGCCCACCTGCGGCTACTTTTAAATGTATTCGTTTGGCGTATGGATTTGAAATGCTGCGCAATCCGTTCAGGTATGCCCTTATTCCAAACTCGCCATCGCCCATACTTTGCTTATTGAACTGCAGATCGAACAGTCCAATTTGTTCAAACACATCGCGTTTAACCAACGCATTTCCGGAGTCGAACTGATCGGCCCAGCGAAAGAAATTATAATTCTCCGGAACTTTAGCCCCAATGACCGCCAATGAAACCCCCGCTGATATATCGGCCTTAAAATAATCAAGCGCCTTTACATGCTGGGTTATCCAGTCGGGCTCTACCCTGCTGTCGTCATCAAAAAATAAAAAATAATCTGCTTTCGACATCTTGACCGCGTTGTTGCGGGCTGTCCACAACAGTTTTTCTTTTTGATGCACTAGCTGCATCTTTAACTTGAACGGCTTGTAAAAAGCTTCATCAAAAGGATCGCTCTGGTCAACCACGATCACTTCAAAATTTTTATAATCCTGTTTCTCCAGGTCTAGCATTACATCTTTAAGGTATTCGTACCTGTTTAGCGTTGGTATGATGACCGAAATAAAGGGCTGTGCCTCTACCAGGGGAGATTGAAACGAAAAATACTGTGGCCTTTGTAAGGGATTTGCCGATCGGTTTATCCGTTTTGTACCCGACGCTTTTTGAAACGCCATTAACTCTTTAACGGGATTGTGCAGGCTGAGCAAACGCCGAAAAAGCGTATATACCGCCCAATGCTTTCCCCCATACTTAAAGGTAAAGGCATATTCATCTCTTAACGTTGGCTTTACCTGCGAAATGGTCTGAATGGTTTGCTTGTCTGCCCACGTCATTACTCCCCTGTTCCATGCCTGGAAACCAATATCTGCATTTCGACCGGCTTCGGTGGTGAAACTTTCATCCGGTTCAATTTCAACATCTTCCTGCAAGGGTAATAGTTGCGGGTGGTAATAACACGTAGAGAACTGTTCTCCCGTCGGTACCACATTGAACTTCCAGGCTGGTTGTAAATATTTATTAAATGAAAACATCACTGTTTTAAATCTGCTTTATTTTTTATGAGTCCGTTGTAAACTATTTCAAACTCGTCGATCTGCCGCCCGATGGTAAACTGTTGTATAATTTTTTGGCGGGCCATGCTGCCTAGCGCCAGCCGTTTTTCATAGTTACCGCAAAGTGAAATCAGTTCTGTTGCCAGGGCTGCATGGTCATATACGTCTGCCAACAAACCATCGATATTATGTTCTATTACCTCTTGCAAGCCCCCGCTGGCAGTTGATACAACCGGCAATTGCATGGCCATTGCTTCCAGAACTACATTCGCTATACCCTCGTAAACACTGGATAATAAAAAGATATCGGCGTTGTTATACAGCGCCACAATTTCCTCTTTATTTTTTTTGCCCAAAAGAATAACGTGGTTCTGAAGGCCCAAAGTATGTATATGAAACATCACTTCTTCCATCTGCGGGCCATCGCCCACAATCTGCCATTCAAAAAAAATGTTTTGTTTTTGTAATTCTTTTACAGCAAGCAAGCCTACCAGGTATCCTTTTTGAAATGTAAAACGACCAATGGTCAAGATTGTTATTTTGTTTTTCGGCTCATAAGGAATAGTCCGGTTAAAATGTTGGATGTCGATAGAAGGCCGGTTGATAAATATCTTTTCCAGATCAGTACAATATGGCGCAATGGTTTGGGCCATGTCGGCGGATACACAATGAATGCTGTCGATCTTGCTGAAAAGGGCGGTAAGCAATTCCTTACGCCCCGGAATTGTCAATGGTTTTACTTTCTCGGCAGTGCCCCTGCAGCTAACGACAGTTATAGGGTTGAGTGCAGCAATAACATCCTTGTATAACAATGCCAGGGCCGAAAATTCAAAATGGATGATGTCAAAATTTTTCTGCTCAAAAACAGAAGACAGCAGTTTGGACCTTGACCGGGCTTTTATTTTTTTTAAGGACGTGCCTGCCTGTAGAAATACGCCAGGTTTTTGTAAAACCGTTTTTATCCATTGAACCGGCGTAACCGGAATCGCAGGCGGCATAATAGATAAATTGGAAATACTATCTAATTGATACAGTTTTGATAATTGATTGTTTTGACTTTTACGGTGCGTAAAGACCGTAACCTGGTGGCCTCTCTTACATAAATGAAGTACTTTATTGGTAATGAAGGTTTCACTGATGGTAGGAAAACTTTCCACCACAATAGCTATGTTTAGCATTTATGCATTGAATTTATTGCGATGATGATCGCTCCAGTTTACCAGGCTATAAATTGCCCAGATAAACCAGCTCCAATCGTATTTACCTGTAAAGTGCTGTTCTAATAACTTATTTACCTGTTTGCCATTAAACAGGACCGCCAGGTCGGGCGGCATGTTCATTAATTTATCTTCTATATCCTTTTTTAGCGAACCTTTTATCCAGTCGCCCAGCGGAATGATAAAACCCTTCTTAGGTTTTAATACCAATTCTTCCGACGACTTTTCGATGAGCAGGTTTTTAAGGTTTATTTTTCCAACACCATTTTTAACGCAATCAGTAAACGCTAAATGGGTACTGTATTCTATTACATCGTTCGATAAAAGCGGCACCCTCACTTCCAGGCTATGGTACATGCTGGCACGGTCAACCTTTATTAAAATACGCTGCAGATGAATGTCAAATTCCAGCTTTCGTAATACATTCATTATAGTATGCCCGTCTGACTTAAAGACTGATTTGTCTTTGACTAATTCGTTTAACCAATAAGACTTTGCTGCCTTGCCTTTAAATACTTTGGGCAACCAATAATCGGCACCGGTAATAAACAACGACCTGTAATAAAAATTAGGAAAATCCTTTTCTTCCAGGTGTTTTTTTATGATGGAACGTTTGCCCTTTGAAATTTTTTGTTTGAGAAATCCCGACCAGCGGGCCAGTTTGCTTTTTTGATATTGCAGTCCCTGCAGTAACATTTTGGTGTTTCGCGGATAGCCCCAAAACAGCTCATCACCCCCATCGCCACTCAACGCAACGGTTACATTTTTTCGGGCATAGGCCGACAGCAAGAGCGTAGGTATAGAGGAATAGTCAGCAAAAGGTTCACTAAATGCTTTGGCGTTTTCGGTTATGGTATTCAACAAATCGTTTTCGGTGATCTGTTTACAATGGTGCCGGGTTTTAAAAATAGCCGCAAAGGCTTCCGCAGCTTTACTTTCATCTACGTCGCTATCGTTAACACCAATGGTAAAAGATTGTATGGGTGCCGTTTGGTTGGCAAAATACGAAACGAGCGGACTGTCTACCCCACCCGACATAAAAGTGCCTACGGAAACATCGCTAACCAGTTGTGCTTCTACCGATTGTTTCATCACTTTTTGCAAACACGCTGCGTTTCGTAGGCTTGGCTGTAAAGGATAATCATAATATTGATGGGTAGTGTACCCGGTCTCATTTACCAGAACATAATGGCCGTGTAGCAACAACCAGGTTTTCTGAATAATGCCCAAATTTTCAGGAACATAACCTAAACACAGATAGGCACCTAAAGCGCCGGTATCTATCTCGTTAGTTTTGCAATAACGATGATTAACTATGTGGTCATATTGCGAACTATACACAATGCCTTCGCTGCTATGCCCTATGTATAATGGCTTAATACCAGCCCGGTCGCGGGCAAGTAACAGCTCATTTTTTTGTGTGTCGTAAAAGGCGAAGGCAAAAATTCCGTCAAAGTTTTGCAGTATATAATCTGCTCCCCAATGCATGAGGCCATACAATAAAACTTCAGTATCGGTGGTGGATTTAAATTGAACGCCTTCATCTATAAGCCGCTGCCTGAAAGGGTCTGTATTATAAATTTCTCCGTTAAACGAAATACAATAGTTTCCGCATGCGGATAGCATGGGCTGGTTACCATTTTCAGAAAGGTCGCGAATTGCAAGCCTTACGAAACCAGAGTCATAATTTTGGTGATTACTCCAGGTGCCGTTTGAATCGGGCCCCCGGTGGTGCATAGTTTTCAAAGCCCAGTCAAGAAAAGGCTTATCGTTGTCGTTATTCTTCTTAAAACTAAATACGCCGACTATTCCACACACGTATTATTCTTTTTAACTGGCTTCAAAATCTTTTCTGACACATTTTCCCTGTTAAGGAGTGTTTCGTTTTTATAAGATGTTTAAAAGAAAAAGAACTCATTTGCCGCCCGCTGTTTCATTGGCCTGCGGGTTCCACGATAACTAACTTGTTGCTGGTAAACGATCTCTTTACTTGTTTTGTCAATCTGCAATAATATGCCCGACACTTTATGTCGTTTGCCTAAATAATATTGTATCCTTTCTCGATGCCCCCATATTGGCACCTTTGACTTTTTTACGCGGTAATATTCTATTTCCTGTATCGAAATAATACATTCATCTATCACCTTCACCGCCGTTCCAACACTAATAAACCTGCTGGCTATTTCAAACGGTGTAGGCCTGAAGCCATTATCGATAGGATCGTAATGTAATTTGTATTTATGCGGAACTGTAATTAGAATGTAGCCGTTCTCACGGGTGATATTCGCCAGGTTTTTAACCACCAGGTCTATATCTTCTACGTGCTCTAATAAATTGGTGCAAATTGTTAAACCAAACTTATTTTCAAATCCTTCTGAAAAGCTTTGGCTGGTAACATCGGCCACCATATCCACCCCTGGTTCTTGTTTTAGATCGATATTAGTAACCTTCCAGCCAGAGTGGTTTAACGGACTAATTATATTCTGATGGATATGAGGCTGTATGACCTCGCGAAAATGACTGGTAGATGAGCCAATGTTGGCTACTTCATTGGTTCTTATTAAGGGCTGGATCTTTGCAAGGGCGTGTTTAATCCAAACCGATTCTTCTCTGAACATGGATATTGATTTGAGGTTAGCAATACTGCCCAAAAGGTGCAGTGTCTAAAAAACCTATATCAAAAACGCATATTCTATCGGTAAAATTGTATGGCGTATCCTTTAATTCAATAAACGCTCATAGATATCTTCAATAGTTTTTATTTGCAAAGCGGTATTGAATTCCGCTAAAATTTCCGGTTTATCTCTATTGGATAAAACATCCTCATGCTTCATTAATTTTCTTACATACCTCTTAATCGCGATGCTTAATTCCGCTACACTGCCTGGCTCTATTTTGCAGCCCCCCTGGTCATTTACAATTAGCTCCGCTGCCCCTCCGGCGTCTGATACAATAATTGGTTTGCCGGCCAAAAGCGCTTCTATTATAACCAATCCTTGTGGCTCGGGCTCAATAGATGTATGGGTAACTATATCGGTGATTGATAAAATTTCAGGAATGTCATTCCTGTTGCCTGTAAATATAACTGCCCCGTTTATTCCCAAATGATGGCTAAGTTTTTTTAATTCTTCCATATAAACCGGGTCCCCTACTCCTGTTTCGCTTGGTCCTACCACCAATGCTTTTACATTTGGATAGAGCTTTCTAACTTCAGCGATTGCCTTTAAAAATATATGCTGTCCTTTCCAGCGGCTAATGCGGGCGATATTGGTTATAATGATATCCTTATCACTAAATCCAAATTCACAAACTAACCGGGTGGTTTTAGCCAGGGGCTCAAATTTTTTTGGATCCACAATATCTCTGATCACCATTCCGCTGGAGCCTTTTATTTTAAGATGGCGGCTAAAGTGACGCTCCACCGCTTTGGAAATGTAGATGTGAAAATTTATGTTCTTCGCCATAAAATAATCTATGTTCCAATTAACCGGATCGTTATAATAGGGCTTTAAAGAACGATAATGGCAAACCTGGGGCAGCCTGGTTTTTCTGTTAGCAAGAATGGCCGGCCGACAATCGTTTATATCACTGTTATGGTGAATGAGGTCTATGTGGTTCTCTTTAATGATGGCTGCTATCTGTTTAGATTTTCTGCGGTCATCAATTATCAGCCTTTTTAATTTTCTGAAAGGGGCAAAAAATTTAATTGGTATTTTTTGTTTTACGGTTAAATGCTGGTTGTGCTTTCTTGCGGACAAAAACAGCACCTTCACTCCCAATTCGTTCAGTACGCTGGTATATTCGTTCAATTCAAAACAAAGAATTATGGGCTCAAATTTCTGCTGATCGAGCGCTTTTACCATGTCGTATAAGGCCACGGCAGACCCCCCGCCGGGGGGCTTTTGTATATATAAAATTTTAGGTCTTTTAGACAATAGGAAACTCAGTTAAACTATATTTCTATGACTTTCTTTTTCACTTAAAGCCCCAAATATATTATTTTTCTCGCATGTATTTGGAGTTATTGCGTCTATATATATTTGTCTGTATTTTTCAGTAATAATGTCCCAGCTATATTCAGCCTGTACTTTACAATAGCCGGCAGAACCCATCTCCTGTCTCTTGCTTTCATCATTACACAATTCGTCAATTCTCATTGCCAGTTCTGCCGGGTTTCCAGGTTCTACCAAAAAGCCATTAATGCCGTGGTCAATAACAGATCGCACTGCACCTATATTGGCACCTATTACCGGCTTTTTACAAGCCCAGGCTTCCAGGTACACAATACCAAATGACTCTTCAGTTGAAACAGAGACAAAAACATCGAGATTATTAAAAATTCCAATTTTTTCATCTTCCGAAAAATCAGTAATAAAAATTACATTCGTTGCAAAGGGACCTGATTGCTGCACCTTTTGTTTTAATTCGGCAGTATAGTCTGTTGGCGAACCGGCAATGATCAGTTGATGATGAGCACCTTTTTTCCAAAGTAACTGCATAGCTTCTAACAATAATCCCGGGCCTTTGCTGGGAACATGACGCCCAACATAGCCCACAATCAGACCTGGGCCGATACCATATTTTTTTCTGAAAGAATCAGCCGGCACAGTATTGATCATTGCGTTGACATCAACACCGCAGCCTGCTATTTTAACTTTGCTTTCATCAATTCCAAAAAGGCTGAGCCTGTTTTTCTCGAAAACTGTATTGGCTATATAAGCTTCAGACATCCTTATGGCTTCCATAACTTTCGAAAAAATAGGATTGTACGTTTCATTTTCGCTAAAGTGTACTGCACCCATAAATACAAAAGGTTGCCGGGCTCGCTTTTCTAATGGGTATGTCATATACAGGTAGTTACTTGAAGAAGCACAAATAACATCCCCCTTAAACTCAAGTATAAATTTTTTCATTTTAGGAGACCATGGCCCAACTGTGTAACGGATAAAGCGTTCGGGCATAGGCAGCCTCAAAAAATTAATGACTTTATTAAAAAACCGGATGACTTTTAAATGAAACCTGAAAAATGAAAAGCGTTTTATAATAACTCCATTAATTGTCTCTGTATGAAGCGGAATACGCTTCAAAGATTTTTTTTCGGGTCCGTAGAATGAATTGGTGGTACATACGGTTACCTCATCGCCATAGTTCTTAACCAGCCTTTCAGAAACCTCCTTAAACAAAGTTTGGGTTCCTCCTTTTGAAGGGTAATAATTCTGGACTATGTGTAGTATTTTCATTCTAATTCAGGCAACTTTTAATTCTTTCAACCACCCTTTCAGTACTTTGGCCATCGGTATAAGTAATAATTTCCTCCAGAACTTTCCTGCTATTACCCACCAGTGTTTCAGGTTTTTCTAAAGCAAGATTTATATGTTCTTCCATTTGCTGTTTTGAACCAGCCAGCAATAACACGTTGCTTTTCATGATGGGCTCAAAATGCTCCTGCCTGTAAAGACCCTGTAAAAGGTGTTGATTTGCGGGGCTGACATCGTCGTAGTAAGGGCCTATCTGCGGTTTATTAAATGCGCTTCCATC